>NZ_JACRTE010000006.1 GCF_014385105.1 Qingrenia yutianensis
CGGATGGCAAAAGAAATCCTTAACTTGAGATCGCATTTTCTTTGGTAAAACTTCCGTTGTATTCTTCTGCACCAGCTTTAAATCCCCGGGCCACCCATTTTTTTCTTTATCTCTAAAATACAATTCAGTAAGAATTCCTTCATTATTATGAATGCTATTAAAATAGTCCCACACATGATAGGTCATTAGTTTATCGCAAAACAGACCAATTAGCAGATAATTTTCACGTTTTAAATGAAATTTTCGAATAACATTAGATATTCCTTGAATTGCACAACTTGTTCCCGTAACAATTATCTTCTCTTCTCTATGTGCAAGCATATATCGCACAACGTCCTCTTGAGAAACTGATATGTACCTAGATTTCTCACTTCCTGTTACTTGTTCAGGTTCTTTGCATATTTCAGTCTTGACCGTTGTTTCAAAATTATTCGACTTTACAACAAAGGCAGCTACATATCCATAAACACTTTTTTCTCTGAGTAATGTGGAAATTATACTTGAAATAACTCCACCAGATGTTGCTTTTTTTAACAATGCCTCATTAGTGGTATGACATATCTCTGTGGCTTTATAATCGCCTATACAATATGTTTTCACCTCATTTGATTTTAGAGATACCGCTTCATCTATGCCTGATTTACCCGGGCAAACATCAACACAAAGACCACATTGAATGCAATTTTCTTCATGTATTCTTGGTGTCGGTATTCCTTTTTTCATTTCCAATGAAATTGCCGATTTAGGGCAAACGCCAGTACAAATTCCACATGAACAGCATTGTCCACTATTAACAACTTGCTGTATACTTTTACTCATTTTTTCTTCCTCAATCGCCTTTCCAATTCATCAAAGCAATTTTCCTTCTGCACTTTATTCAAGTTCTGCCTGATTGTTTCTTCTTCCACTTTATGATTTTTATCCATTCTTTCAAGTGTTTCAATTATTACGATGTTGCTTACGTCCCCAACATCAAGAACATATTTACTTTGTCCCATAAGACCTAATAACTCTTGATATTTAACTGCCCACCCCAGTGCAACACAAGGGATACACTCCTTATAGGAATGTACAATAGAGTGATATCTTGCAGCAACTATATAGTCAAAATTTTTTACCAGTGATTCAAAAGCAAAACAAGAAAGCACCTCATTCAATATAACAACTCTATGCTCATTGTTAAACTCTTTCTTAATCTCGTTACAAATATTCAAATCATCGGTAGCATGACATAATAGATATACATTCTTCTTTTTTTCTAGTATCGTGTTCACAATAACTATATATTTCGACAATATGCGGTCGTGACCATACTGTTCATATAGACGTCTATTTACAACGAGACCAACGCTTTCATTTTTAATCTTGATATTACTATCTTGGAAAAAATCTTTAGCCGCTTCGAAAATCCGAGAATTTTGTAAGACAAGATCCGATGATATCTGCACATTAGCTTTTGGTGCAATTTTTTTCAAATCTTCCGCACTTTTTTTCTCTCTAGCGAAACAAACTAATGGGTATTTTAAATACTTCCTTATCAAAAGCCGAATAATATATTTAATTTTTCCGTCATAACTAAAGGGACCAAACGATTGTGGCATAAGAGCTGCTTCTGTTTTAGTCCATTTACACAGTGCTATTTTAAAAAGGTAGCGCAGCGTCGGATAATTTCCCAACTTTGAACACAGTTCATATCCGCTGATATCCAGCATCAGATCTGCTCGTTTGTATTCTTCCAACATTGCTATGAGCTTTTTCATTTTGCCGCCAGATTGCATTTTCTTAACACTGCTATTAGCTAATCGATTCAAATCTTCCAATGACCTTATTTCGAAAAAACCTTCTGCTAACTGCACACTGCAAACGCACCCATCAAATCGAGTAAAGCACTCATTCGCAGTCACATATAGCATTGCTTCAGCGCCTTTATTTACAAAATTACCGCCTGAAATAATCACTCGTTTCATCTTTATACCACGCGCATTGAGTAATGCGTACTCCTTTCTATTCAAAATTAGAGCAGCTTAATCCAGTCATCACATACCTTTTGAATTGACATATTAACGCGCACCTTCTTGGCTTCAGTGGATAGCTCTTTACATTCTTCTGGATTGCTCAGAAGCTTCTCTATTGCTGCTGCCATATGTTTCTCATCACCTACGGGAACCAAAATTCCATTTTTACCATCTTTGATTACTGCTTTCGCTCCTCCGATAGGGCAGTCTGTCGCAATTGTCGGAACTCCCATTGCCATTGCCTCCAGCATCGTATTAGACATACCCTCAAAATCAGAAGAAGAAACATACAACGCTGCACGATTCATAACTGCATAAATATTGTTAGAAAAGCCTTTTAGAGAAACTCTCTCCCGTAATTTATGATTATCAATATACAATTGAAGTTCTTCAGCAAACACACCATCTCTATATGTTTTATCTCCGTAAATATGCAGCACATATTCTGGGAACTTATTTTCAATCAATTCCCAAGCCTTAATTAACATCAAAAAATTTTTCTGCGGAACAATACGGCCAACAGCTAAAACAAGTTTTTCTCGATCACCTAAATCACAAGGATCCGGTAGTTTTTCAGAACTGATTGGATTTGCAATTATGATACCTTTTTCTTGTACACTCTTTGGAAAATAATTCTTTGCATCACTGGTTTGAAACACACAGCAATCTGCATATCTAAATGCAGTATTACGGATTTTTTTCATGAATTTTTTTCTTGGAATTATGTTTGGATCATTACGTTCTGACACAATATTTCTATTATGCAATCCAACAGATGCCAGAACACAATAGGCACTTACATCAGGAAAAAAAGAAATCACCGTACTATTCTCATGGTGTTTAAAATACTCTCTGAACTGAAGATATTTATCAAATATTTTCAGCGCCTTGTTTTTTTTCTTAGATGCAATTTTATCTACTGCAATACCTTCTGCTAGAGGATAGCTCTGCGCAGGTCGTGAACCTGTGACAAGAACTCTAACGCAAATTCCGCGTTCAGCCATTTCATTTGCAATATTTAAAAAAACTCTCTCTGCTCCTCCTCCTCCAAGCGTACCGGTAGCAATAATAACTTCTTTCATATTCTTTCCACTCTCATCTCTCCGATTTTTTTCTATACACATTTAAAAACTCCTCTGAAAGTTTATCCCATGTAAACCCATTTGAAATTGTTTCTTCCGCACTCTTTTGGATTAATTTTTTCTTTTCTTCCGTAACATTCAAAATTGTATTTGCCCACTGTAGAGCATCTTTTTTTTCAAAAACAAATCCATTTTCTTCATGCTCAATTAATGTGCTGGAACCGCCATTTCGAGTTGTTAGTACAATATTTCCGTAGTACATTGCCTCTAAAAGAACCATTCCAAAAATCTCATACTCCGTTGGTAACAAGAAAAAGTCTGCTTGTTTGTATATACAAGAAAGATATTTCTGCTCCATCTTTTCCTGACAAACCACCTTATCTCGAACGCCAGCGTTTTCCATATACAGAAAGACTTTCTTTATATACTCTGGATCTCCTGTTCCAATCATGTACAGCCGTGCGTTCACATTTTTCTCAAGAACTTTCTGGAAGACATCAATTATAAAAGGAATGTCCCTACGATCTTCAAATCGCCCAATGTAAAGCAGCTTCATACTACTATGGTCATCGGTCATTGCCTGATACAGCGGTTCTGAACATTTTTTTCTGTCATTTGACAGCATCTGAGCATCAATACCAACGCCTATCGTTTTTACGTTTTGTGAAGATATCCCTTTACTTATCAGAAATTCCTTTGCCATTTTACTTTTAACAATAAAGGAGGTTTTCTGCTTGATATATCGCTTAAGAAAAATCGCATCGAATGCTTTACACATCAAGTTGTAATGTTTATTGAATGGACTAAAGTAAGGGCCATGATAAATCACAGTTTTTTCAGGATACTTTTTTGCCAAAATCCACGCTTGCATCTGATTGTATTCGCACGGTTGAAGGACATCATACTGATTAAACAAATCTTCACAATTTTTATATACCGTATTTTTTAGCATTGTCATTCCATGTCTATAAAAGACATGAATGCTCCCGACATCATCTACCGGTATCGTTATTGTTTCTTCTTTCTTATCTGTCCAAAAAACGATATCACAAATGTGTCCTTTTCGTACTAGCGCCTTTGCCAAACCAACTTCTTGAATATTATATGTATTGTTCTTAACCGCCATATAAGACGGATAGTTTCGAATAATCAGTATCTTCATCTCTGCATCCTTCACAAGAAATCACTTTGCCTTAGTCACGCTGGAAAATATCTCTAGTGTAAACCTTATCCTTCACATCATCCAAGCACTTGTCATAGCGGTTCGCTATGATGGCCTGGCTCTGTTTTTTGAACTCCTCTAAATCATTAACAACACGGCTGCCAAAGAACGTATCCCCATTTTTCAGCGTCGGCTCATAGATGATCACAGTTGCACCCTTAGCCTTGATGCGCTTCATGACACCCTGAATGGAGCTCTGGCGGAAGTTATCACTGTTGCTCTTCATGGTCAGTCGGTATACACCAACAACAACTTCTTTTTCCTTGCTCTCATCCCAGCTGTCGTTTGCTTCATAAGCACCAGCAATTTCAAGCACACGGTCGGCGATGAAATCTTTACGGGTTCTATTGCTCTCGACGATAGCTTCAATCAGGTTTTCCGGTACATCGGCGTAGTTCGCCAGCAGCTGCTTGGTGTCTTTCGGCAGGCAGTATCCACCGTAGCCAAAGGACGGATTGTTATAATGAGTACCAATACGAGGATCCAGGCAAACACCGTTGATGATCTGCTGAGTGTTCAGCCCCTTCATCTCAGCATAGGTATCCAGTTCGTTGAAGTAGCTGACACGCAGTGCCAGATAGGTGTTGGCGAACAGCTTAACTGCCTCTGCCTCAGTAAAGCCCATAACCAGAGTGTCAATGTTCTCTTTAATTGCGCCTTCCTGCAGGAGTTCTGCAAAAGTGTGTGCCGCCTTTACCAGACGAGCATTATCCACATCAGTACCAACAATGATACGGGAAGGATAAAGGTTGTCGTACAATGCCTTGCTCTCTCGCAGGAACTCCGGGCTGAAGATGATATTGTCGCAGTGGAACTTCTCACGAACACTTGCAGTATACCCAACCGGGATGGTGCTCTTGATAACCATGATAGCTTCCGGGTTATACTCAATGACCAGTTTAATGACAGCTTCCACTGCAGAGGTGTCAAAGAAATTCTTCTTGCTATCGTAATTTGTCGGTGCTGCGATGACTACAAAGTCAGCATCAGAGTATGCTTCCTTGGCATCCAGAGTTGCGGTCAAATCCAGTTCTTTCTCTGCCAGATACTTTTCAATGTATTCGTCCTGAATCGGTGACTTCTTGTTATTAATCAGTTCCACTTTCTCAGGGATGATATCCACAGCAGTCACCTTGTGGTGCTGAGATAACAGCGTAGCAATGGAAAGACCCACGTAACCAGTACCAGCCACAGCAATCTTCAAATCCTTAAGTTCTCTCATGATATTTATCTCCTTTATTTGTAATCAGCAAAGTGCCAATATGAAACTTTCCTTACTTATAAAACTCAGCGTACCACTCAGCGAACTTTCTTAATCCAGTCTGCAGACTTGTGCTCGGCTTGTACCCGAAGTCACGCTCCAGTGCGCTGGTATCTGCATAGGTCACAGGCACATCACCAGGCTGCATCGGAACCAGTTCCTTGTGTGCCTCAAAGTCGTAATCTTCCGGCAGAACTTTTGCTCTCACTAACTCCTCACTCAGAATCTGCACGAAGTCCAGCAGATTCTCCGGGTTCTGATTGCCGATGTTGTAAACTGCATACGGCGGAATCGGCAGACCGTCCTCGCCATTCTTTTTGTCCGGCGCCTTCTTCATCACACGGACAACACCCTCGACAATATCGTCCACATAGGTAAAGTCACGCTTGCAGTTGCCATAGTTGAAGATATTTATGGTTCCGCCCTTCACCAGCTTGTTGGTAAATCCGAAGTAAGCCATGTCAGGACGGCCTGCAGGACCATACACTGTGAAGAAGCGCAGACCAGTAGAAGGAATGTTGTAGAGCTTGGAGTAGGCGTGTGCCATCAACTCATTAGATTTCTTGGTTGCTGCATAAAGAGAAACAGGATTATCCACCTTATCATCTGTGCTGTACGGAACCTTCTTGTTGGAACCGTAGACGGAGGAAGAAGAAGCATACACCAGATGCTCTAGACTCTCACTATGACGGCAGGCTTCGAGGATATTAAAGAAGCCGACCAAGTTAGATTCCACATAAGCATCTGGGTTTGTAATGGAGTAACGCACACCAGCCTGTGCTGCAAGGTTGACGACCACAGATGGCTTGTACTTCTCGAACAGTTTAGTGATCAGTTCCTTATCAGCGATGTTGCCTTTGACAAAAGTAAATGTGGGATACTTGGCCAGCTCGTTCAGACGGAACTCTTTCAGTGCTACATCATAGTAGGCATTCATATTGTCGATGCCGATAACCGTAGCGGAAGGCGCTTCCTGATAGATTCGCTTCACAAGGTTGGATCCTATAAAGCCCGCCGCGCCTGTGACTAAAATTGTTTTTTTATCTAAAGTTACTGTGCTCATATTTTTACTCCTCAATTTCTTATCTTCACAAATCTATTCGGATACAGGAAGAACTCCAACCACTTCGTTTTCTTCATAATCCAAGCTGCAATGATTGGACCCACAAAGCTAATTCCTAGTCCCAGCACCACATGAATCACAGAACTTCCGATACCCAACTTCAGTAAGACTGATCTCATTGGTGCCGCAAACAACGTATGCATCAGAAAAATCGGCATTGTGTATTTTGCAAGAAAATCCATGCCTCTACCGAACTTTTCCTCAAAACCCACCACCATCATGATAACAGCCACACAAGCCAATAATCCCATTACGAAAGAGACTGCACTACTGCTGATTTCCGCCGTATATACCATAATGCTCAGAATTATAAACAGCACTCCGCATATCATTCCTTGTACTTTTCTGCCCTTCAATTGCACGTTAAATACACAAATGCTCATGCCGAGTACAAACCAGATTTCGTTTGAGAGAACTGTCGATACTGCGTAAACGCTGTACCCCCCCGTCAAAATTAGACTTTTTGCAGCCAGTGCAACTACTAATCCAACTGCAGCTGCTTTCACACTGTTAAAAGTCGGCGTAACAAGAAAGATGAAGAACAATGCGTACAAATACCAGTACGGTGCTGTTGGATGAAGGAACAATGTTTCTCCTAGACCGCCGATTTGGTCGTTGACACTGCTTGAGAACACTTTTTTCAGTACCCATGTAGCAGTCGTAAAAGTCGCATATGGTACGCCGAGTGCCAGCACTTTTTTCGCTACATTTCTATACCAACTGCCTACACTGTTTACCTTGCTGTACTTCTGATACAGATATCCACTACAAATAAAGAACAGCGGCACGTGGAAGTAATAAATCGTTGTGTTGAACCACTCATATAAATCATTTTCGGACAGAATATTCGCCTTCGTCATGCTTTGGAAGAAATGACCTAGCACAACCAATATACAGGCAATGACTTTTACATCATCGACCCATTTTTCTCTTGTTCTTACCGCTGCCTTTTCATTCATTTAACTCACCCTCATTTACTTCTCCCTACAATGAACGGGAACCATCTATTTATGACATATGCAGGTAGTATCAAAATCACTGACAGAACAAGTGACAATCCCAAGCAAAATACTGATGATGCTACTACGTTGTTCAAAACAGTTGCATAATAAAGATGCCATGAACCTTTTTAATAGCGTCTGGATAGCGCTATACACTTTTCCGTGCAGAGCAAAATAAATCAAAGTATTTTGTCCTACATAGTTGATATATCTGTTAGTACTTACAACTTTTGCTATCGACACTAATTCAATAATTCCCACAACCGACAAGAGATACCGATACAGGATACCTGCTATCATCGGCAGTTCAATTTTTCCAAAAAACGGAATAAAAACTAAGAGCAAATATACTATTAGAACTGCTATTCTCGTCCTTTGTGTATTGCACTTATCAAACTCAGTTTCCATATTACGTCGAAACATATAACCAGTAACCATGTAAAACATAGCCTGAAACATATACTCCAAGTGCCAAGGAAGCGCTGTACTATTCCATGGAAACGTATTTGCTGGAACTAGTCGTGTATACAGGATACTAGCAAGCGAAAGGAGCCATGCAATTATGATTAGTATTACGCATTTGCTCCTGTAACCCCCGCTTACTTTATCAACTTCATCTTCATACCATTGAATAAAAAAATAAAATGGCACAAACGCTACAAATAACGCCGCTACAAACCAGATCAAATCGCCTTGTCCTCTGATTTGAAGAAAATTTCGCATCAGTTCTTCAAGCAAACTCTCATGTGCATTAAACGAAATCATCTGCGAAAGCACAATGTCAAAAACACTAAAAACCAGCCACGGTATAAATAACCGCCTAAACTTTTTAAACATAAATTCTTTGAAACTACCTTTTGGCTTATATACATACCCAGCCGTAAAGAAGAAAGCCGTCAAGAAAAAAGGTGTATAAAAAGCTCTCCAAACTTCTGTTCTTGTTTCAAGATGGGAAAGCATCACCATTATGATGCAGACATACTTAACTATGTCCACCCATTCAATTCTTTTCTTCTTTCCCATTTGTCCTCTCCTTTTACTTTTACTTCGTCTTCATCTGCTGTGCAATATCAGCATCCACGATTTCCTCGCCGGTTTTATGCTCCAGCTGCTCTTTACTTGCCTCACTCAGACCGTTGTTGATCACACAGTTCATATCGCAAGTGCTGCACTTATCCAGATCTTCTCTGGTGACCTTACCATCACGGTAGTCACGGCAAATCTTCAACTCATACATGCTGTACGGATGCTTGGTGAAAAGAGCCTTGAACTTATGAACCAGAACCCAGGTAGCCGGCTTCCAGATGTACTTATGCATCGCCGGAGAAACACTACCGATCATCCAGCAATCACGGTCACAGCAACGAACCTTTGCACGAACCTTCTCAGCCTCCGGGCTATTCCACAGTTCATCCCAAGTCTGGTTGTTCAGGTTGCCCATGACCTCTTTATCCTTGGTGCCATTACAAGGCATAACATCACCATACGGGTCGATGAAGAAGGTATCGAAGCTCATATCGCAAGGCAGCAGACGCTTCTGGCCGTAGATGTAATTGATCAGACCGTGGTTAAAGTAAGCCCGGAACCATTTCTTCGGGCTGTTGCTGCGGAGCAGTTCATTGACCAGATTCTCGAAGTTCTTTGCAACCATCGGACGATCATGGATGATATTCTTAGCCTCAACGAAGTAGAAGCTATTGTGCAGAGAAGCAGTTGCGAACTCCATGCCCATTTCATCGGAGATTTTATACAGCGGAACCAGGTCAGGAGCATTCTTATCCTGAACAGTCATGCCAAAGCCGACATCCTTCATACCCATCTCACGCAGTTTCTTCAGCGTGCCATAACCACGCTGGTAGCCATTCTGCAGACCACGGATCTCGTTGTTGGTCTGCTCCAGACCTTCAATAGAGATACGAATACCGATCTGCGGGAACTCCTTGCACAGGTCAACGATACGGTCGGTGAAGAAACCATTAGTCGAAATAACGATACGGTCGGACTTCTTGTACAGTTCACGCACGATATCCTTCAGATCGGTGCGGATAAACGGCTCACCGCCGGTGATGTTTGTGAAGTACATTTTCGGCAGCTTCTTAATGGTTTCGATGCTGATTTCCTCTTCCGGCTTGGAAGGCGCTTTATAGCGATTGCACATAGAGCAACGCGCATTGCAACGATAAGTAACGATGACCGTACCATTTAACTTCTTTTCTTCAGACATGATTAACTCTCCTATTGTTTACTCTCTCTTTTAAGAATGTTTCGATTTTATTTAAGAACCACTTGGCACATACCGAGAACACAACCGAACCGCAGATGACTGCAACAGCTGTGAAAATATATGCCAGCAGACCAATTTTTCAAATAGATGAACAAGGTGTAGCTTCTCAAGCACACGATAAATTACCATGTGGCACAGGTAAATCTCGAAGCTGATACCACCGAGGAACTTGGCAACTGGATTGACCAGACCCCCCGCTTGCATCCGAGGGTATAGACCAGTGCTGCCACACAAAAGAACAGCATCGTAAGTGTATTGTCACCTAAAGCAAAATAAGCAACTGTGGCAATCAGCAGAATTGCCGCGGCAACAATCTTGTACTTCGATGCAAACTCGGCCAGCTCTTTCCGATAGCGGAAGATCAGACCGCCTGCGATAAAATAAATTGCATCGTAGACGATATTAGTCCTCCCTGCTTTGAAGTAATTAGTGCATAACCAGTTAAACACCAGTGCTACAACAGCTACTCCCCATGCTCTCTTCTTATTTCCAATCAGGAAGCAGAAGAACGGGAACAGCATGTAGAACACAAAAATGACTGCCAGTGTCCAACTCACACCAATAACCGAAATCTTCGCATTTGGCAGAAGTCCCTGACATAAAGTCAAGTTTGCGAAAACCTCAAACAAGGATTCCTTGCTTGGTGAAATCACAAAGTCTAACGCACAAAGCAGTGCAAAGTACGGCCAGATCTTGATGTACCGTTTCTTGTAGAAATCCTCTACACTGATCTTCTGGTCAACAATTTTCTGGTAATAGCCACAGCACATACCAAAACCGCTGACCATCATAAAAAGGAAAACGAGGTTCGTGAAAGATGGTATTAGCCGTTCAAACACAAATCCTACTATTCCATATTCTCCGTTTGCGAGGACGTGCATCAGTGCAATGCCAATGATGGCATATGCCTTCAAACCGTCAATTCCCTCATATCGATCCGCTTTTGTAGCCACAAATTCTCTCCTCACATACCAGTCTTACTGATACACTTTCATAATTTTCTCATAATACTCATCAATGGTATCGAAGCTGATGTCCTTACAGTTCGCACTGTACTCCGCACACAGCTTCTTATCAGCCCAGAGCTTCTCGATCTTCTTCTTCAGATCTTCGGCATTACCGCTTTCAAACAGCTCGCCGGTCTTGCCAACCTGAATCAGCTCCGGGATGCCACCAATGTCTGCTCCCAGTACCGGTGTGCCGTACATCTGGGATTCCATAACGGAGAACGGGCAGTTCTCGTACCACTCAGACGGATAGATGGAGAACCGTGCCTCACGGATGAGCTTTCCCAGTGCCTCGCCTTTCTGGAAGCCAACGTTCTTGATGTTCTTAATACCATTTACTGTCTCTTCCAGCGGGCCAGTACCGGCGAAGATGAACTGCACGTCTGGCAGTTCCTTACAGACTTTAATGAGTGTGCCGATGCCCTTTTCCTCAGAGAAGCGGCCAAAGTAGAGGACATAGTCTTTTTTCTCTGTTTTCTTCCACTCCACCTTGTCGATGAAGTTGTGCATCGCCACGGTCTTCGTCGCAAACACCGGGTTGCTGTCCATCTTGGTCTTCATGAACTCAGAGCAGCAGATCATGGTGTCAATGTACTTATAGGTACCCTTCCACTTCCAGAACTCGGCTTCCATCATGCCAATGGCAGATTTTGCCGTGGAACCGTGGATGCACTTGCCTTTCATGCAGTTCACGAAATGGCCGCCGAGGCATTTCTCACAGTTCTGGTGGGTGTTCGGATTGTTCAGCATGTGGTTCGGGCAGACCAGCTGGTAGTCATGCGCCGTGAAGATGATCTTACAATCCCTTCCGGTCTCCTTACGCCACTTCACGATTTCCAGAATGATGGAAGGTGTTAGCTGGTAGTTAAAATTGTTCAGGTGACAAACATCCGGCTTGAAGTCATCTAGTACTAGTCTTAATTTTTCTCTTGCTTCCTTGCTGTAAATGGTCTTGATCGGGTAAGTCAGCTTGCTCAGTTTGCTGCCGCCGTGGAAATCCATATCAGATGTATAAGCATTGACCCGGTTACCCACGCAGCGGCCTTCGTGTTCCATACCGAAGTACTGAACCTCGTGTCCATGCTGCTCCAGTGCCTCACCCAATTTGAATATATACGTCTCACTTCCGCCGTTTCGGTGCAGAAATTTGTTAACCATTAAAATCTTCACGTTGTCCTACCTTTCGTACAATTCCAACGTTTTATCAACCACATCGTCCCAGTTATATTTACAGCAAATATAATCACTTGCACCGTTTTTATATTTTTTCACTGTATCGGGAGTGTCACAAAGCGACTGAAGCGTATTTTTCAAGGCATCTGCATTTCCCTGTTCAAAAACAACCGCCTTATCCTGCACAACCTCGGTGCACTCGGGAATACTCGAAACCACACAGCAATTCCCGTAGCTCATAGCCTCAAGCAGACTTATCGGCATACCCTCAAGATCACTCGGCAAAACGTAAATATACGCGTTGCTGTAAAGCTCTTCAAGTGTTTTCCCCTGAATAAATCCCGTAAAAATAATTCTGTCATCATCAACGGCCTCACGCTCGATTTCATTCATAAAATCCGTCGTATCACTCGAACCGCCCGCAATCACAAGTTTTTTATCGGTTTTGATGCTTTTAAATGCCTTTATCAAATATAAAATTCCTTTTTCAGGAACAATCCGCCCCAAAAACAGAATGTAGTTATCTTTTTCAAGTCCCCAGTTTTGCTTGATAATATCAGCGTCCTGCATTGGCATTTTATCAATTCCGTTGGGGATAAACCGTGTGTCGCGGTTATATGTATCCTTAAAATATTGTTGAACATTTTTTGAAAGGACAATAATTTCATCGGCGCATTTTGCGGCGACTTTTTCGCCGAACTGCAAATATTTTGTCGCAAAACCGCCCCATTTTGCCCTTTGCCAGTCAAGACCGTGGATTGTTGCGACAACGCGTTTGCCGAACATTTTAGGTATCCACATCATAGCGCAGGGTCCCTCGGCGTGAAAATGAACAACGTCGTACTTTCCGAATGCCGCACAAACTGCTGCACAAAACGACGATGTCATTGCAGCAAGACCTTTAACATTCAGTGTAAACACTTTTTTAAGCTTGACACCGTTGTAGTCTTTCACGTCAACCGTTCCGAACTCTTTGCCGGAAACGTGCGCACCGCTTCGGTTGTAAACTGTAACGTCGTGACCCTTTTCGTGCATTCGCGACGACAGCTCACCGACGACAATTTCAACTCCGCCTTCGCGCGACGGTATTCTTTTGTGTCCTAACATTGCTATTTTCATTATCTGTCACCATACATCTTTTCGTAATAATCCTGATATTCTCCGCTGATGATGTTCTTCCACCATTCCTGATTTTCAAGATACCAGTTCACAGTTTTAACAATCCCGTCGTCAAATTTTGTTTCGGGAAGCCAGCCGAGTTCGTTGTGAATTTTTGTCGGGTCAATCGCATAGCGCAAATCGTGCCCTTTCCTGTCCGCCACATATGTGATAAGGTTTTCGGGTTTACCCAAAAGTTCAAGTATTTTCTTAACAATATAGATATTTGTCTTTTCGTTATGCCCGCCGATATTGTAAACCTCGCCTACTCTGCCTTTGTGTATTATAAGGTCAATCGCCTTGCAGTGATCCTCAACATAAAGCCAATCGCGGACGTTGAGTCCTTCGCCGTACACCGGGAGAGGCTTGTCCGCAAGCGCGTTTGCAATCATAAGCGGAATAAGCTTTTCCGGAAAATGGTACGGACCGTAATTGTTTGAACAGCGCGAAATTGTCACAGGCAAACCGTAGGTTCTGTTATACGCCTGCACAAGCAGGTCTGCCGATGCCTTTGATGACGAATACGGACTCGAAGTGTGTATCGGCGTTTCTTCGGTAAAGAACAAATCGGGTCTGTCAAGCGGTAAATCACCATATACCTCATCGGTCGAAACCTGGTGATAACGCTCAATTCCGTATTTTCTGCACGCGTCCATAAGCGTTGCAGTACCCATTATATTTGTTTCAAGAAAAACTCCCGGATTTTCTATTGAACGGTCAACGTGCGATTCTGCCGCAAAGTTAACCACAATATCGGGTTTCTCCTCTTCAAACAACTTGTAAACCGCCTCGCGGTCGCAAATATCATCTTTCACAAATCTGAAATTCGGGTTATCCATCACTGATTTTAATGTCGAAAGATTTCCCGCATACGTAAGCTTATCAAGACATATAATTCTGTATTCGGGGTATTTTGCAAGCATATGAAAAACAAAATTGCTTCCGATAAATCCGGCTCCGCCGGTAACGATAACTGTTTTTTTCATCTTATAATCTAAATAAAAAATTTCCTGTATATAAAACTTCTGATTTATTTCACAATCCTGTATATTTCACTCAAATCGTCCATATCGCTATTTTTCGACATTGAATATTCTTTAAGACGTTTATTCACCAAATGCATTTCCGTAAACGGTATCGTAACTAAACGATAAATCCACATTATCGGCAGCAGCCAACTGTGCGAAATCAATATCGGATATTTTTGTTTCATATACGTCAACGGTTCAAAGAAATAACTCAAAAACTTTTTTCTCCAATATTTATTTTCAAATCGCTCACTATCCGTCTGACCGAACGATGCCATATTTATTTTTTGACTTACTGTACCGAAGCTTCCGCCTCTGAAAACAAACAATTCAAGCTTATTCAAAACTTTATCGTTAACTTTCTTATCAAGAAACCACTTGTCAAGCAAATTGATTATGTATCCTTCTATCTCGAGAAGATTCGCTTCTTCAAGGTATATCCGAACTTTATTTCGGTCAATCATATTTTTGCTCTGCATAATCCATATGTCACAGAAAAGCCGCAAACCTGCACCGCCCGAACACAAGTGTTTGGCAAGGTGTGCTATCAAATGCACATACAGAAAACTTATATCAAACTGGTATGTATAATTTGTTCCGTCTTTAAGTTTCGCATAATTCCAAGCCTTTGACAAAAGAGCCTGAGAACGGTCATCATCACCTACAAGCTTTCTGTGCAGTTCAAAATGAAAAAATGTACTTTTTGTAAATTCATAATGTACACCGTGATTTTCATATATATAATTAAACTTATACCCCATATTTTCAACAACAGCACGCGCCGATTCCAATTTATTTCTGCGCACAAGCACATCAATATCACCGCTTTTGCGGTAATTGGGCATAGGATAAAAATACTTCACGACACTGCCTTTAAGCGGAATATAATCTATTCCCGCATCTTCAAACGCCTTGCCTATTTTTTCAAGCTCCATTGTCTGCAAGGTATCAATTTTTATAGACATCAGATAAGAATAATAAAATTTCTGAAAAACGTCTTTCGGGACATCAATCTTTAAATCTTTAAGCCCGACATAAAGCATATTTTCAACGCCGTGACTTCTGCCGAATTCATACAGTTTTTCAAAATCAACATCATTCGGCAAGTCCGGGACATCGCCTTTTAGGACATATCTTAATAATTTAATTGTGTAATCGTAAATTTTCTCCACCTATTACACCCCTCGTTTCAGCAAGAACCCTCACCTTTAAGCACTGCGGGGATAGTTGCAAAAATCATTTTAATATCCACCCACGCGCCTCTTTCGTCTATGTATTTATTGTCAAGTTTCATCCACTCGTCAAAATCAATATTGCTCCGTCCGCAGCACTGCCAATAGCAGGTAAGACCGGGTTTAACCGCCAATCTTCGCATTGCAAAATCGTCATACTGCATAACCTCGTGACCCAGAGGCGGTCTTGGCCCGACAACGCTCATTGAACCTTCAAGAATATTTATAAGCTGCGGAAGTTCATCTATGCTTGTTTTCCTTATAAACCGTCCGACTTTTGTAATTCTCGGGTCATTTTCCATTTTAAATGCAGGACCGTTCATCTCGTTTTGCTTGAGAAGCTTCTTTTTCATACGCTCTGCACCGTCACACATTGAGCGAAATTTGTGCATCCTGAAAAACTTACCGTTTTTCCCTACTCTTATCTGTGAATAAAACACAGGTCCTCCGTCCTCAAGCTTGATTGCTATTGCGGTAAATAAAAACAGCCACGACAAAAGCACAAGCGCCGCAGACGAACTTACTATATCAAATGCCCTTTTGAAAAATTCATATACCGGTTTCGGCGGAATTGTTTTATCAAGTTCTCTTATCCGCTCGGCCGTTTGATGTAAACTTACACTGTCAAGTTTTGAAATGTTATTTTCATTTTCAGCAGAACGCATTCCTTTCACAACAAAATCTCCCTTATGTAAATTTTACAGGAAAACTTCCTGTACGGCAAAGCAATATGTAAACATTTTCAATATGCACAAATATAGTAATATGATAACATATTGCGTTTTAATTTTCAATAGTTTTCTAAAAATTTTGTGTAACTTTTTTCGCCTTTGTTAAGGCAAAAAATCAAAGTTTCACACTTTTTGTATTTTATATGAATTATAAAATATACCAAAAATTAAAACAATCGCTCAAATTTCGGCTTTTTTAGGCATATTTTGTAAACAAACACGAAATTGCATTCACAACAGCACGCAGTCAATAAAATTTTTTGCCGAAATTATATTTTTTTTGCAATTTTCACAAAAATATCGCAGAAATATCCTTATAAATATTCTTATATAAAAAGCTCACGGAAAAATTCCCGTGAGCTTTCAGTTTCTTATTTCCAGTTAAATGTTGCAAGACCGTATATGTATAAAAGAATGATTACAACGGGAATTACGTATGTAAACCACAATCTCATCCAGTCTTTTACCTTAAGTCCTTTTCCTTCATTAGCTTCAGCCTTAAATTTCTCCCAGCCCCAGCCGTAACGTCTGTTACAGCAGAAAATTGCAACTACGAGCGAACCGAGCGGCAAAAGATTTGTGCTTACAATGAAATCCCACAAATCGAGCCAAGCACTGCCCTCCGCAAACGGAACAAATCCCGAAAATGCGCTGTAACCAAGCGCGGTTGTCAAAGCGAGAACAAAAGTCCCTGCTCCGCAAATAAGGCAAGCTTTCGGTCTTTTCCATCCGGTCAGCTCACGCACGCATGCGAGAATGTTTTCGCAAACCGCAAGCACCGTCGAGAGCGCCGCAAACACCATAAACAAGAAGAACAGCGCACCCCACCAGCGTCCGCCGGACATATTATTAAATACCGACGCCATTGTGTCAAAAAGGAGGCTCGGCCCTGCGTTAACTTCAACATTAAACGTGAAACACGCAGGGAAAATGATGAGTCCAGAAACTACCGCAACAAAGGTGTCAAGAAATACAACGTTGAGTGATTCGCCGAGAAGCGAACGGTCTTTTCCTATGTAACTTCCGAAAATCGCCATTGAACCGATACCGAGGCTCAACGTGAAGAACGCCTGGTTCATTGCACCCACGATAACACTGCCGTTTATCGCCGAAAGATTGGGAACAAGATAAAATTTAAGTCCTTCTTTTGCTCCCGACAAAGTTCCGCTGTGAACTGCAAGAACAATCATAAGAACAAAAAGAACAATCATCATATATTTTGTTACGCGCTCGAGTCCGCCCTGCAAATTAAAGCAGAGTATGCCGAAGCCCACAACCACAACAACAGCAAGATATTTAACGTTTATAACCGGGTCGGTAATCATTTTTACAAAACCGATTTCTGAATTTGTACCGCCCAAAAATTTAACAAAGTAATAAACCAGCCAGCCGCAAACAACTGTATAAAACGCCATAAGGCTGATATTGCCTATGAGCGACAAATAACCCTGAATGTGCCATTTTGTGCCGGGTCTTTCGAGCTTTCTGTACATTCCTACAGGACTTGCCTGCGAGGCACGTCCGAGCGAAAATTCCATCGTCATTACCGGAATACCCAAAACAATAAGGCATAAAAGATAAATCAGCACAAACGCGCCTCCGCCGTATTGTCCGCACATCCACGGAAATTTCCATACGTTTCCGCAGCCTATGGCGCATCCTGCCGACAGCAGAATGAACCCAAGCCTTGACCCAAGTTTCTCTCTTTCCATAACAACAAACTCCTTATATATTTTTACGGAATGTATTTCTAGGCATCAGAGTATCTTCCATATAAATACACCCATACCATATATCGTATCATAAACCGCATTCAAGGTCAATATATTTATTTTTTAGTTGCGTTTTACTCGTCAAACATCAAAAATTTATATGCGGGAACCTCCAGCACATATGCAATATCGAAAAGCGTGTCGAGCGAAACGGCTTTGCATATGTTCGGCGCTTCGATGTGACCTATAAATACCGGCGTTTTTTCTATTTTCTCCGCAAGCTGTTCCTGTGTCAGACCGCGCAGTTTTCTGTAATATGAAATTTTCAGTCCTAACTGCAGATATTCCGAAGTGTAAATTGGTTTCATTATATTATCCCCTCCACATAATATAATTTTATCAAATTGGAGTGAATATTCACAACGTACCACTAAACATATTATTATATTTTACAGTTTATTTATTGTGTTTTTTGGTGCTGATTTCCCCCGAAACGCCGCACTCAAAAACACAGCATTTTCCGCAAATCGGCAAAAAAATATAAAAAAATAAAGCCGGATTTCGCCGTTTTTAAAATGCACATATTTTAGTTTTTGTTTTCTTAAAAAAACCCCTTTATATAGGAAAATTTTCGACTTCATAACCCGCGTGTTACGAGCCGGATTTTTTCTCAAAAAAGCCGTTTTTCACAAACCCACTCCAATTTAGGTACCGTTTTTGAACAAAATTATAAATTTATTTTTGAAAAACACGCATTTTTTTGAAAACGTCTTGCGGAAAAATGTCCCAAACGCAATAAAAAGGCAAAATTTTACAAAATATTGTGTTTTTCCTTGACATTTCAAAGTCGGTTGAGTTATAATTTGACCGTTGGGAAATTTTGACATTAGAAAAAGTGTTGGAAGAAGCAATGAACAAAAATGAAAAAAGTAACAGAAAACGGATAACACGGTTAAAAATTTAATATTAAAAGAATTGAGGGAATGGTGTGAGCAAAAAGGTTTATAAGGTTATTACCGCTGTCAAGTCAACCGAAGATTTTAAAAATGTGACAGTATACGGTGTCACCCTTGTGATAAACGGTTGTGAAACAGGAAAAATCGCAGACATTTCATCAGAACGTGAATTTGTTGAACATATTGTAAATAAGCTTAATTCTCACGATGTCAGCGAAGTACATTTTTATGACGTCGTAGAAGATTTTACAGCACGGCAGTTACCGATGTAATTTTGTCCGACAGCCGGCTATGGCTGCGAATTCAAAAACGGTCTTTGATTGTTATATCAAAGACCGTTTTTGTTTAGTTTATTAACACATAAATCCGCTTGTGTCAAATTTTTCGTCATAAACTATATAAGGCTTGTTGCCGTCGAATTTAATTTTCAGCACGACATATGATGATTTAAAATAATTTTCTCCCTTTCCGCCCCATCTGTCGCCAAAATACAAAAATTCTGTATCTTTTCCGTTTATCAACGGCAGAACAAATGCCGGCTGACTTCTGAATGTCGTTTCGTCACCGAAATTTTCAAGACTGCTCCACTCACCGACGATATTATCGGCATATGCCCATTTTCCTTGATTCGGTGCCCAACCCGTGCAAGCTGAAGAAAGCATATAATACTTTTCTCCTTTTTTAAACACCGCCGGCGCTTCCCTATACTCTCCTATCCAGAGTTTTGCCGCACATTTCTCTATCCCGGTATAGCTGTCATTGAGCAAATATATATGTAAATCTGCATTATCGCGGGCAGTTGAAATAAAATATGCCCTTTCACCGTCTTTAAAAAGCGTACAGTCACGCGACATCTCCCCGAGCGGATTAAAACTTCCGCAATATACAAATTCACCGTCAGGAGTGTCACAGAGTGCAACCGCACACCGAGCGCACAAATAATCGGTGCCGTTTTCATAATGAGCCCACATAACGAATTTTTTTGTTTTCTCGTTATATAACACCTTCGGGCGTTCAATATTAACTTTTTTCTTTACACCGTTTTCTGTGTTAAATAAGCTTATATCTGCATTAAAATCAAGCAGATTTTCACACGGACTATTCGTTGTAAGCACATTTTTCCGAAATTCCCAATCCTTTAAATTTTTTGAGCGGTAGCACGATACATATATATTATCTTTACGGTTTTCGCCGTACCAATAATAATATTCACCGTGCTTTAAAATATGTCCGCCGTGCGCGTGTATTTCGCTGCCGTTTATATCTTTCCAAATTGTCCCGTTTATCATGTTTATTCCTCTCCGAAATATTTTTTCTCCATCAGAAGTTTGTCAATCGCCGCAATCTGCGTTTTCATAAGGCTCGGCGAATAAATTCCTTTTTTTTCGGCAATTTTGCCGTCCTCCATTGCTTTTGCGATAAAATCGTTTGCACTGTATAAATCGTCAAGCGACTCACGGACGTTAAATCTTCCCGGACTTGTCGGCGCGGGAGGCCAGCGCGAGTCGGACACCCAAGCGGACGCAAGAGCTTTCATAGCGTTGTTCAGGTTTATGTCAAGCGAGTTTAAATCTTGGTTTAATTTTTCCGCAACAGCCTTTATGCCGTTAAACACCGCAATGCAAACGGGGTCCATAATGCGCGAATATTCAGTGTTTGCCCACGCTTTCGCCGTTCCGCCGTGCCACGCAACGCCGTTTTCAATATTGTCAACATACGGATTTTCAATCGTATTGTCAAGAACTTCGCTCGGGAGCGCAAATTCATATCCTGCATTTTTTGCCGCGTCAAGAATTTCTTTAAAACGCTCAACCGATTTCGGTTCTTCCTCAAAAAATCTTGCCTGATTAAACTGTTTAACGTAAAAATATGCACTGGAACCGATATATTCCGCGTCTTCGGCATACGGCATAATAAACGAGCCGGTGCGTGCAATTCTCTCTTTCCAGTTTTCAAACATAGTCTTGATTTCGTCCATATTTATCGGCTCATCGCGAAGTCCCTCGGTCGCGCCCATAAGATACCACAAAAGAAGATTTGCCATACAGTCGGAACGGAAAATCATTTTAAGTCCGTTCGGTGCAACAGACGCGTTTGTGATAAATTTTAAAAATTCGTTTTTGTCTTTTATGTATTCTTCAATTTTGAAAAGATGATTTTTATTTGAATGACCTGCAACGTCGTATTCAAGCCCTGTTGCCTTGCGTATTTCGTCAAACGAAAGCATAAGCGAGTCTGCGTCCATAATGAGCGCTTTCAATCCTGCCTCTTTGTATACATCGGGAATGTATCCTGTCCAGCCACATTCGGGATTCCAGCCGATTTCGGGACGTTTGCCCGTGTGCTTTTCCCAAACCTCCATAGAATATTTCAAAGAGTCGAGGCACACTTCTTTCGGAATATTTGCAAGCATAAAATGTATATACGGCGAGCAGACAGGCTCAACCTTGCCCGTTTTGACAAGTTTTCTTAATTTCGCAAGCACATCGGGTGCTTTTTTCGCCATTTCGTCAATGGTTATACCGCTCGCCTCAAAACCGATTTTGTAATCTCCGTCTAAAATTAAATCAAACAGTTTTTCGTAGCAGTTTCGCATAACCCACTCGCGCTTTTCGGGCGCAAGCTGGGAATACTGAATGTTTGCGTGCGGTAAAAATATCACTTTTGGTTTGTTCATTTTTGTATCTCCTATAAAATTTTAATTGTTGTCGTTCCAAAGTTTTTCAAGCATATGCGCTGACATTTTAGGTTCTCTTTCACGCGTAAATATGCCTTTTCTGTTAAAGATTATTCTCGATATTGACTGTGCGGTTTTAAAATCCGCAAACGCCCAAACGTGCGCTCCGGCGGCATACGTCTTTGATGCAAAAAGCCTATATTGCTTTTCAATCATTTCCGCCTGATACTCCTCGCTGAACATCTGCGCAGGCGATGTGTGCATACCGGCAATCGCGTCTGCACCGAATTCGGTTAAAATCACACCCTTTTTGTACTTATCATAAAAACTGTCAAGACAATCGGAAAATTCTTTAAGCGAGCCGTCAATCTGCCCGGGGTACAAGTACCAGCCGTAGTATTTATTGACGCATATGATATCAAAATATTTTATCGGTTCGTTATCCTCTGCCTCCATATGTGCAACATAGGTAATAGGTCTGGTGCCGTCAAGCTTTCTCGCGGCTTGGGCAAGAGTTTTAAAAAATCCGTCCGCCTCTGTACAATCGGGACAAGGCTCATTTGCAAGACTCCACATTATAACCGACGGGTGATTTTTGTCGCGTGAAATCATTTCTTCCAAAACCGTCAATGCCTTATTAAGTACATCATTTGTAAAATTTCTGTGATTCAGTCCCACAAACGGTGTTTCCCCTATAACCAAAAATCCCTCCCGGTCGGCATAGTCAAGTATTTTTTCATCATACGGATAATGCGAAGTTCTGAAAGAATTTGCGTGAAGTTTTTTCATAAGTGCAAAATCCTTTACCGTTAACGCGTGGCTGAAACCTTTTCCGATTATATAGAAATCCTCATGCTTTCCAACCCCCTTTAAAAACACTTTTTTCCCGTTTATAAAAATTGCGTTTTCTTGAATTTCCACTTTCCTTATCCCGTAAGTAAGCTCGTAGCAGTCGACTGTTTTGCCGTCTTTAACAATGCTGAAGCGCGCATTGTATAGGTTTGGCTCACCGACATTCCATAACCGCGGATTTTCCGTTTGAAATACACATTTTGCACTTTTTCCGTCAACCGTGCATAAAATTTTTCTGTCGTCGGTTTCAACCCACAATTCAGCCTTTATACTGCGATTTAACTCTATATCAAAGCTGACTTCTGCAATGCCTTTTTCCGGACTTGTCACTACTGTTATATCTTCTATACGAGTTTCCGCACACGCATAAAGATAGACACTTCTTTGTATTCCGCCGTACGGAAAGAAGTCATATGTAACAGCAGGATAAGATTTTGAAAAACCCATTCTGCCCTCATTATCCATAAGTGTGGCGGGCGGAAGTCCCCAAGGGTCAAGCGTATTGTCGGCAAGAACAACAATTCTGTTTTTTTCACCGAATTTCACATAATTTGTAATATCAGCCTCAATCGGCAAAGCAGTGCCGGTATGTTCGGCGGCAAAACTGCCGTTTACCCACACTTTTGCGGTTCCGCTTACACTTCCGAGCCTTATATATACATTCTTTCCACTCCACGAAATCGGTACATATTCATTTTTTTCATACCAGCCCTTTCCGAAAAAGTCATACAAATCTTCATATTGATCATTCCAGCTTGCCGGCACGGCAATCGTGCGCAAACTGTCAAATCTGTCGGGCGGATTATCGTACATTACGCCGTCTTTTCTCTCGGCATAAAAATTCCAAAAGCCGTCCAGACACATCATCTCACGGCACTCATTTATTTGAGGGTACAGCATATATTCAACTCCTTACCAAAACATTACATCTTTGCCGCAAAGACGAGCAAGCGCCTCGGCAAAATAGTAATCACCGTATATTATCGGGACATTCTTGCGCGTTCCTTCGCCGTATGATTCCGTTCCCATAGTGAGAACTCCGTCCGTATTGTAATCGAAATCGCAAAAATTTCTTTCTGCAGCACGTATCAGTCTTATTGCAGAATTGTAATACATATCTTTTTCAAGATTGAAAACGTTATTTGCTATTTCTAAAAGTCCGCACGCTGCAATCATACCTGCAGTGCTGTCATAATAAAGCGGTTCATCGGGACTTCGGAAATCACATTTCGGAAGGTAATCATTACACACCGCAGATATAAAATAATGCGCGGCTTTTTTCGCGGTATTAAGATATGACACGTCTTTTGTATGAATATAGCTAATGGCAAATCCGTATATTGCCCAGGCTTGTCCCCTACTCCATGCTGAATTTGTACTTCTGCCCTGACCGCATGGATAATCCGTTATTTCGCCGTTTTCGGGATTGTGGTTCACTATATGATAAACACTGCCGTCCTCGCGGACGTGGCACTTTTTTGCCATATCTGCGTGTGAAACAGCTATGTATTTATATCTGTCATCACCGCTCTTTTCGCTTGCCTGATATAAAAGCGATAAGTTCATCATAGTATCTATAATGCTGTAGCCCGGCTTATCCATATTCCATGCTCTGATATATCCTCCGCGGATATTATATCTTGATGCAAGCAGATTTGCGGCATACATAATCCGAAGATATGATTTTTCATTCTCCTCGATTTTTAAATGTGCACCGCTTGTAAGAAGCCACATAAAACCAACGTCGTGATGAAGTTTATCATACTTTTTAAAAGCGCCGTCAAGAATTTCTTCAGATAAAACCGCTTCTTTTTTAAATCTTTCATCTCCGCTCAAAAGAAACAGTTTCCACATTAAACCGCCCCAAAAGCCGTTTGTCCACCAGTTAATGCGGTATTCTTTCATATCGTCATATATACCGTCCTCTGCGATATACGGCAGTTTCCCGCTGTTTCTTTGCAGGACATATCCCATTTTTTCAACGGTCCTGCTCACTAAATCTTCTATATACTTTTCCATCTTGCTTTCTCCTATAAGACATATTTCCTCGGTGTTATGTTTTCATATTTTTTAAATGTTCTGATATAGACCGTTGCACTTGTAAAACCGCATTTTTCGGCAATTTCATCAAGCGTCATTCCGGAATTTTTCAAGAGTTTTTTACTTGCGTCAATTCTTACCCGATTAACATAATCGAGAAGTTTTTCTCCTGTTTTCTGCTTAAACATTCCCGAAAGATAATATCCTGACATACCAAACTTTTCTTCAGCCGATAAGATACTGAAATTTACATCTGTATAGTTATCGGCTACATATTCTTTTATTTCATCTACAAGTTTGCTTGTCTTGTCTATCTCCGCGCCGCCGGGTGAAACCGCCGCACACATACCGTTTATAATGTCCTTTAATTCTGAAAGATAATTTCCTATATGGTCGCAGTTTATAAGGCGGTTTATTGCATCCTCCGGCAAAATCTTTTTTCCGCACATTGATTCAAGCGACGTGGCAATTTTTATAATTGTTCCCGTCATATCAAACATTGCACATTGAATGTATCTTTTTGAAACGTCATTCTTTCGGCATTGCAGTTTTTTAAAGTAGTTTTCTGTCCACTCGTTTGCAATGCTGGCGTCACCGGCTTCTATGAGAGTTTTTAGTTTTCCGAGTTCATCATTAGTAATCACCGAAAAGCCTTCTCCGGCTCTTTTTGAGCTTAATTTTTCCAGTTCAAACACCTCATCATTGCAGTAATACTGCATAGAATTTGTTCTTTGCTTTATTTTGCAATAATTATCAAAGCTTTCATTAACGTCGTTGTAAACCGAACCGATAACGGCAAAGAATGTTGTCTTAAACTCATCGGCAATTACATTTACAGCTTTTTCACACAGGCTCTGATAACTTCTGTATTCCGATAATTTCTCAAAATTCAAAAGAAGTGCAATAACTCCCGTATCCGCGTCTATAACAAAACAGTCATTATTCTCTCCGAATAAGTATTCAAGTATGTTTTTCATCGCGTAGTTTGCATATTTGTCATATTTAAGTCTTGATGAAGGTGCGTCGGAATTTGAACGGCAAAAGAGTATAATGCAAAAATTATCATATTTAAATCTTATATCGCATTCTTCGAGTCTTATCTGCACATTCTCGGCACTGCCGTTTATCAGTCCTTTTATAACATCATTTTTCTCGATTGCCCTGTACTTTTCCAACAATGCGCTTTGCTTATTGCTGCGGTCAAAAATAAGTTTCAAATTATCTTCAATATACTTAAATTCATTCTCGTTTTTCGCTCCCGAACTCCCAATGCTTTCGATAATAGATGCAATGGGCTTATAGTTCTTTTTAAGCAGAATATAAGTCATAATGCTTCCGCAAACAAGCGTAAACAGTATTCCGGCAAACATATTTTTCTTTGCCCTGTCGCTGCTTTCGCGTATTGCATCAGAAGGAATGGCAAATATATATTTGAGCATTGTTTTTCCCGACATTCTAAACCAAAATGATGATTTTCCTTTTTTAAAGGAACCGTCAGATGCATACTTGCCAAAATCAGAATTCTCAATAAAATTGTACCGTTTGTCGTCGCTCACGGTTGACATTATAACCTTTCCGCTCTCATCGATACACATAAGCTCTCCGCCGTTTAAAAATCTCATTTCGGCGCAAAAGTTTTCAAATACCGACTGCGGAATAAACTGCATTATAACTCCGCGCTGATACATCCCCACTCTTTTGTAAGGTATCGCAAGAAGTATGCCGTTTTTCTGCGTGCCGAAGCTTTTTGAATTGAGAGGCACATATGTTTTATCCGTAATAAGCTTTAATTCGTTATTTAAATTATCTGCATATGTGCCGTTGACACCAAGATAAGTCTGCGCGTAAAAATTAAAATCATAAAGTCCGTATTTCGTGATAACAGCATCGTCGTCATAACGCATAACAATACTTTCCATACCCGAAATCATATCCAGATTTTTAAGCTGAACACTCAATCTGTAAACATTATTTTGCTCGGTATCGACTGACATATTTTTTTCATAAAGCTGTTGCAGCGAATTGTTTTCAACACATTGCGCAACGCATATTTCCGCTCTTTCCATAACCTCGTCGGATTTAGCCGCAAGCATTTCTAAAGAACGGTCGTACGACTCGTTTACAGTATTCTCAATTATGCTTATATACCGCACCAGGACCGACGAAAATATCAATGTAGGAACAAAAATGAGCAAAATATAAGATATGGTCCATACCGTTTTAACAGTCGGTTTATTTACAAAAATATTTTTAAATATCTTACCGATTTTTTTAATCACGCGCAAACTCTCCCATATTTAGTTATATCGGTTTTATCTTACAATAAAACCTTCCTGAACAGCATAGTAACTCTCTCGGAGGAAAACCTCGTCGCCGACATTTACATCGGCAAAAGTTCCCGTCTTAACCTCTTTGCTTTTTGAATCATATATGTAGAAATTCATTTTCGGCTTTATATAATATGGTTCAACAACGCTTTCGTCATTTGAGTCAACATTTATAAGCAGCGACTCCTCGCCGTACGCCTTAACTCTTCCGTAGGTAACAATAAGTTTAGTACCTGCATTGCTTATATTTTTATGATAATACAAACTGCGCTTTTCGGGCGAAAAAAGTGTTCTGACCAAAACAATACGGCAATTATCCGCACTACTTTCCTCATAAGTAATAACATCGCCCTTTTTTAAATCGGAATATTTTTCCCAGTCGTCGGTATCAATCCAAAGACTGTCTATTTCAAGTCCGTCGCGGATAAGCGAAAGTGAGATACATTCATCGCCGTTATCATTGATTTTTCTCTTAATTCCGGTTACAACCGAAATACTGTTACTGTCGTTAACTGCGCGGTTGTTCTGTTTCTCATTTACGACAACTGCTTTTGCAACCTTCGTTTCGCTTAAGTCATATGCCGTAATGTCATATTTTACATCACCGCGGAAGTAATTGATGTCGGCAGTGCGGTAAAATATATCAACGTCATCAAACGGCACAACAAAAACTTTTGTTTCGTTGTCTATTATAACCGCATTAAGAAATACATTTGCTCCCGATTTATACTGGACATCAAGAAAAGTTCCGCCGTCCGAAAGTGAATTCAATGATGAAGTATTCTCGCCGTTTGCGGTGTCAATATCGGTTATTTCGCCGTCGGAGTTTGTTTTAAAACGTATAAGCGTTCCAATGCCCACTGCACCCGTCACATCAGAATCTTTCTTTTGTTTCGTGTCGATATTTACCTTTTTTGAGCACAAAAGTTTTTGGTCGGAATAAGAATCGTACATAAGGTGCAAATACACCTTTTTACCGTCATCGTCCGCACAGTATGCGTCGCGTACATAAGCGTATTTCAAACGTTCGTTATTGTCCGATGCGACTATTTTTCCGAGAATATTTTTATAAAAGCTGCCGCTCTCGCCAATCTTTGTATCCAGGCGGCTCCGCGGTGCATTCACTGTTTTATATTCTATCCCGTTAATCACAATACCGTCGTCCGAAACCTCATCTATCTTTCCGTTTACGGCACCGCGTGTTATGTCAATTCTGCAGTAATACATTCCGTCAATAATATGACTTTTTGCGACAGACAGAACATCCCAGTCGGATATGACATCCCATTCTGCCTTTCCGCCGTTCAAATACAACGAATATTCGCAGTCTTTGTCATCAATGTTTATGTTTCCGTCGTTAAAACGCAAGGCAATGCTCTTACCTGCATCGCTGTACGAAAGCGCAACGTAATCTTCATATGACATAACCTTTATTACGTCAATTTTGTTATCATTATTGTTATCAATAAGTGTAACCGTACCGTTTGAAATTAAAACATCTGACATTTTCCATTTTTTGTACGATATATTATTGTAAATTAAATCCGCGCCTGCATCAACGGTTACTTTCCGCGTTTTTCCGCCGTCGGAAGAATATTCTATTTTATAATCCGCCACACTCTCTATTTCATCGTCCGCAAGCACTATTTCGTTGTTTCCGCTTTCCTCGTATATGCAGATTATCTCATCCGGGGAATTTGCATTTTCCCTTGCATAATATACAACTGTTTTGCCGAATAAATCCTCGGGAATGTCAATTTCGGTTTTGTATTTTGTTCCGTCAACGGTGATAAATCCGTTCTTTCCCGTACCGTTTCCCACAAGTGAGGTTTTGTCGTTTGCGTCATATACACCGCTGTGCTGTGCAACACCGAAGTATTCCTCTATAACGGTTTTATCACTTTTCAGTTTATATGTACCGTCATTCGAATATTCATCACCCGAATATGCATTTGAAAGAAGGGTGTTATATAAAATTTCAACAAGCTGATTTTCATTTATTCCGTCCGAAAATTCTATATTTCCGAAAAGATTTTGACGCGCCGCAAACGCAGAATATGCGCCCGCCGAACTTTGCGCAACAGGCAAATATCCCGTAACACCAAGCAATATTTTGGACATTTCATCTGCCGTTATGTTGTCGTCGGGTCTGAAAAATCAGCTGCCGTCACCCGATACTATTTTTTGACCGTATAAAAATGCAATGTAAGGATACTCCTCGTCGTTAATTGCTACATCGGAAAACGGCAAAACCGTGTCACTGTTCAGTTTAAAATCCGCACTCAACATCATCCTTGCGGCATACATTGCAAACTGTGCACGCGTGACTTTTTTTGATGAGTTCGGCACAAAATCACTTGAAGTAATACCGAGTGCCGAAGTAAGTTTAAGAGCATTTACTTCGCTGTATACATCAACATCTTTCGCATATACAAAAGAAAAATTGGCAGAAAACATAAGCGTCACGGCAAGAAAAATTATATGCAGTTTAATTCTGTTGTTTTTCTTCATAAATTACACCTCCGTCAGTTGTTTAAAGAAAGAATTACGGATATAACTTTTGCTGCCTCTGCCCTTGTTGCGAAATTCATCGGAGCAAAATTTCCGTTTTCATCACCACTTATTATTCCGGCCTTAAATATTTCGGATACACTTTCTTTTGCATAATTCGTTACCTTTCCGAAATCGTTTAGATTTATACCGTCATAATCAGACTCAACTGTAATTCTGCCGTTTATAATACGGTAAATTATAACTGCCATATCCTGACGGGTAATCTTTTCATTCGGTGCAAAAAGACTTTCCGAAATTTCGTTTACAGCTCCGTTTCTGACTGCGGACGCGACAAATGGATAATACCAATCATCATTTGCACAGTCGGAAAAGTTAACCTCCGCATTCCCGTCATACATACCGAACGCAAGAACTGTCATTTTGACAAATTCCGCACGTGTAAGTTCATTATCGGGTTTAAAAGTGCCGTCATCAAAACCGTTTATAATTCCTTTTTTGCAAAGGTCATAAATATAATCTTTCGCCCAGTTGCTTTCATCTACGTCAGTAAATTTAACATTGTCGTCATCTTTCGGTTCGTCGGACGGTACCGTTGGTGCGACGCTTATTGTACCGCCTTTTGTACCGCCTCCGCCGCCGCTGCTTTTGCCGGAACCCGAATTCATAAGGCTATACTGCGATTGTGTTTCAGCATAAAACTTACTTGCAATGTCCGATTTTTGTGTAAACACCGCTGACTGCATTGCTTTAAAAACATTTGCCTGCCTTGTCTCACCGAGCGACACAAATTTAACATCGGTTAAATCGATTTTCAAAATATCCTTGTAATAACCGCACAACTCGGCAATATCACCCCACGAAGAATTATTGTATAAATAAAGAATTACCGCATCATTTACGGCAATACCTATTTCGTCCGGTTCCGAAAAATTCTTCTTTTCGCAAAGTTTATCAAAAACCGCCTTTTTTCCGTCATCGCCGAGCGCCTTATACGCATAATTTTCGTTTAAATCAATTTTTAATTTTTCAGCATATTTTACAACAAGCAAATCAAAATTATCCGCGTCCGATAAATTGAATTCATCACATATCTTTGCATCTGCAACCGCGTTTTCAAAAGCTGAAACCAAATCGGCGACGGATGCAAATTTTGTCTTTGCAAGCGCTTTATCAACATACGATTTGTTTATAAGCGCCGTATACTGCTCAAGCTTGCCGCCGAATATAACAGATGCCTTTATATTGCCGTTTATAAGGATTTTTTCACTCAACGCGTCCGAAACATCATTCTCGGAAGCAGTTTCAAACCACTCTGCCGCTTTGTCGATTACTGACTCGTCAAAGTAATCAAAACCTGCGGTCTGATAAGTGTTTAGTTCCTCATCAAACACATAAAGGGTGAAATACGTGTATTTGTCAGCATTACAGGGAACAAATTCAAATAAAAACGTTCCGTCCGGCGACGCGGTAATTAAATCCGCAAAACAAACGGAATTTAAAGAAAAACCGCCTTTTCCGCCGACAACTGCCGCAAAGAATCTTTGTCCCATTCCACCCTTTAATCTTCCGCTTGCCTCTATAACAGATTTTTCATAGTTTACAACAGCATTGATTTTGCCGTATTCTCCGCCCTCGGCAAGGGTATCGCTTCCGGAAAGATTTCCGGTAAGCGGTTTATAACTTTGCCTGTCAACCGCAAACACTTTAAGAGAGTATTTGCCGTCGTCCAAAACTTCAATATTTTCGCTTATTTCGTCCGAAACAGCATTTTTCGCAAGCAAAACATCAACAGATTTCACATCGATACACGCTTTGCTTTCATCATTTAAAACGGCAAAAAAAAGTGTTGCATCAACTGCTTCGGAACGGTTTTTAAGCCTCATCTTTATAACATTTTCGCCCTTCGAAATACCATTTCTCGGTTCACCGTCTTTGCTGTAAATTCCGAAATCATCAGCCGACAGCACATCGCTTTGCACCATATAAACAGTATAAACATTGGTATTTGCGTATGAACCGTACTTATTGATAATGTCAGATTTATACGTATTTACGGTTAAATTAACTGTCCGCACGCCGTTTTGGTTATCTTCCGTTTCCGTTTCGACATCGGCAAAAATACTATGACTTGTTACTATTTCCTCGTCAGGGTCGTCAGTTCTTATCATATATCTGTTTACATTCGGGTCAAAACCCTCCGGCAATTTGCCGCCGACACTGATTTCCGAAAGTTTTGGCTGTTCAATGTACTCAATTATCGCATTTTCTGTATTCTGCGCATCAAGATATTCAAATTCCGTACCGAAGTTATATACGGAAAATCCGCCGAGATATGTAGTCTGTCCCGGCTGACCTGCATTAAGAACAAATCTTAATGCAGAAAAATCTTTACCCGATGCCGAGTAACCTGTCGAGTCAATTTTAAAAATCTGAAAGCATTTGTACCACACATCATTTTCAAGTGTCTGTTCGTTTTTTATACCTGCAAATGCATTAACGGTATTTCCGCCGTTGCTTCCGTTAGCAGTGCAATATTGCAATAATCCGCTCACACGCGGATTTGTGCCCTCATCTGCCGTCACTGCCTTTACATAATATGTAACCGCGACATAACTGTTCTCCTCATTCAAAACAAACGGAACATTGTTTCGTATTCCGCAAGTTCCGAGCGCCGAACCGCTTTTACATACCGCAACCTTTGCACTTGTTACAGGTGATGTTATATCAGAACTGAAATCTTTTGACATAGGTGCGGAGGTGTCGAGATAACTCGAACCAAAGCGCGCAATAACATTGTCGCCGCCGCTCAAAAGCGCGGGTGCACCGTCATTGTCTGCCAAAACAAAACCGTCTGCCTCACAATAATCTTCATTACTTATCTCGCTGTCAAGGTATTCTTCAAAGACGCTTTCTTCGGTGTATAAATCATCATTGTTAAGTACGTTGCTTTCGCCGAAAACGCACGGTGCAAGCAAATTGACCGCAAGAGCGCCGATTATAATTTCTGAAATAAATTTCTTCATTGCGTTACCTCAATTCGTATAGGCTTTTTGCCGCCGCTTAAATTTGCGGCGGCAAAATAATATATTGTTCTATTCTAAAATGTCAGCTTTTTGTATAGGGAATATCGAATTTATACCGTTCCATACAAATACCTTTACACGGCATCCTTCACTGGGAATATTTGATGTCAGAGAGAATGTATTTTCGTCTTTGGAGTCGAGCGAAACTGTTTTAATTACTGTGTCTGTCAGAGCTCCGCTGTTATCATATACTGCCAAAATCAAAGTTGCACTCTTTGTGTCAAGACTTCCGGAGCAAAGATTAACCTCTGCCGTAATATCACCGGTTTTCGGCGCGGAAATCTTATTTTTCGCATTAACCGCTGCATTATATGCGGCGGGTGTTGTGATATTATAATTGTTTTCCAAAAGATAACCAACCGTATTCTCAAAAGCGGTTCTTGAATCGGTATCCCAATTTGCAGTATGTCCCTGAATTACAATACACTCCGCATTTTCAAAATTTCCGATATTCTTCTTAAACTCATCAAAACTTGCGACGCCTGTTTTAGCCTCAATGTTACATCTGTCAGAGAAATTCATCTGATTTTCCGCCGTATTTTTTATACCGAACATATTGTTTTCAAAGCCAAGTGCATTAAGTGCCTTCGACGTTACAACCGTGCTGTTGTTAAACGGCGAACCGAAGGTTTTTGTAACTATACCGTGCGTATTTAAAAGCGTAAGATATTTATTAAGAGAATCATACTGTTCGGTATATGATGCTGTGCTATATTCTTGTTCGGTATGATAATATCCGTGACAGAAAAGTTCTATGCCGTATTCATCCTGCCATTTTTTGATTGTATTCCAATCGTTTTCAGAAGCATTTTCCCAATCCGTTCCGATTATACCGAATGCCGCGGTTATTCCCTTGCTGTGCAAATATTCTGCGGCATATCCGAAATCAGCAATAGTTTCGGGTCTTAAATCGTCAAGACGGAAAATTGCATTTTTTGCACTCATTGCATAGTAGTTAACCGCGTCTGCAAAAATCTCTTTTTTTGCATTTTCGCTTTTTATATTGTAGCTTATTTCATCGCCGTTCGCAGCTGTGAGAGTTATTTTTCCGTCAGAAATTTTGGTTGATATAAACGGATATTTTGCATATGCGCTTACCTTTGATATATCAAAAATTTCATCTTTTGCAAGCTTTGCGGTATATGTATCACCAGTGATTTGCATAGCCTTGGTGTTATACGACGCACCGAGAATGTCTTTGTTCTGCGAAATTGCATATGCATCTGATACCGCAATGTTTCCGAGATTATAAAGCATTACGTCCGCAATGTGTGTTGTCTGACCTTTAAGACCTATCTGAAGCTGAATTCTGTATGCAGATTCCGACGGAATTTTAAATATATACGCATAACGTTTCCAATTTGAGGTTATCTCGTCGCCCGTTTTATTTTCGATTCCGTCATTTCCGATACTGTAAACAATCGGTCCGCCGCTTTGCGTAGACTGAATAAGCGGTGAAATCATTGCTGTTGAAATGTCGCCTGTTGAAAGTTTGCTGTTATCCATATCTCCTTTTGCCCAATATGTGAGCAACAAAACATCACCGGTATTCACCAAGTCGTTTAAAATATTGGCATTTCTTGCGCTGTACTTTCCTATTACAGATTTTTCTGTATCGCTGTAGGCTCCGTTTTCGGTGTATACATATTCGGTGCTGAAAGGTACATTGTTGTCGGAAACAGCCTGTTCAGCTACAGTTACGCTTCCGCCTTTGCTCATTTTGTTTGAAGAAAGCAAATTTTCGATATCGTTATCAAACAAAGCCTTTATTTCACTGTCCGAAAAAGACGCGTCACACCTGTAAATTTCAAAATCCGATATGTAAGTAACCTGTCCGTGATAGCCGAGCGCAAGTGTAATTCGTGTACCCTCGGTTCCGTCTGCCTGAACTTTATCTAATGTAATTACGGTTGAGTATTTTTTCCAAACGTCCGAAAGCGTGAAAACATCACCGCTGTAGCTTGTCGAAAGTCCGCCTCCGGATTTTTCGCTCTGCAATGCAGGCTGAATTTTACATTCATTGCCGTATTTTGAATACGCTCTGGCATAGAACGAAATATAAACCTTGTCGCCTGTTGTAAGATTATTTGAATTTACAAGATACGAACTTGACAGCTGACCGCGGAAAATCGATTTTCCTTTTTCGCTTTCGGTATAATTTGCATCATTGCCATAGAATTTCATAGCAAATTCTTTTTCACCGTCATTTTCAATTTTCGGACGCGAATTGCCCCTGTGTTTAACATCGGCCATTGTCCACGCACCCGAATCATAAGTTTCTGCAAACATAGATGTATACGGTTCTTTAACAGAAACGGTGTATGTTCTTGTATCGGCAGGTTCGGTATTCAAAACTCCCGCCGTATAAGCTTTAGTCACAATAACCGTTTTTCCTGCATTTGAATTGTCATAGGAAACATCGCAAAGTGCGTTTGCTGCCGCACCTACTCCCAAAGACGTATCCACAGTATAATTATAAGTGTTTTTGTCGAAGCCGTCAATAACAGCACCGCCGTTTGTTATGCTTTTAAGACCTGCATCTGAAACGTAAGTTTTTATTTCATCCAATGTGTAATCGGTTCCGAAATTGCAAACTTTAACTCCGCCGACATACGTTTTCTGACCGTAGTTTCCGGCAGATACAACAAAACGAAGATTATTGTTTCCCGCAGTTTCAATTTTAAAGATTTGTATTGCTTTGTACCATACGTTTTCTTTCAATACAGTTTCACTTTTCAAAAAATTTCCGTCCGCATAAATATTGCTGTTACCTGACGTATCTTGAATTGCGGCGGTTATTGAATGTGTACCGCCTTGCGCCATAATGTAATATGACACCACAATATACGAATTTGCCGCACTTACACTAAATTGACCGTTTGTATTGTTACGTATGCCGAAATTTCCTATCTTTGATTCCGAATTCGTGCAATCCGCACCAACAACATCAGCTGTCGGAGCGCCGCTTATGCCTGTCGTTATCATACTGCCGTAGTTTGCCCCAAAACGAACGATATTTTCTGCATTTCCTGCATTTTCAATTAAAGTCGGTTCGCTTTTTTCTGCCGCGAACACCTCAAATGTCAACCCCTGAAACGACATTATAAAAACCGCTATCGCCAGCAAAATGCTGACTTTTACACTACTTTTCTTTTTCATAATCGTTCTCCTTATTTTTTTATTGTTTTATTCGTCTGTTTTTTCGCTGTTTTCCGAAATACTGTCAAGTGCCAAATCTGTCGGAACCTCATGTATTGTATAGTCGTAATCCGCTTTTGCGTTTATCACGTCAAGTCCGCTCTGTCCGTAACGCTCATTTGTCTGTGCAACGAACAAACTGTCAATATTTGAACGTGTTCCTTCAAGTTCCCAATATCCCTGTTCGAACTGCGGATAATCGCCTGCCGATACCGCACCGATATGTCCGACTGCCCAGTTCTGCGCCGTAGGCGGTTTCTGAACCGCAAGACGGTCTGTGGTATTCCATGCCGTAAACCACGCACCTGCCCAGCCGTGTCCGCTTCCCATACTCAATCTGTTCTGAATATGCAGCGCTCCGTCGGTATTGTCATATAATCCGCCTGCCGACCAAAGCATATGCGGTCCCATCTGACTGAAGTAGTCAACCGATTTACAGTCATACGCAACATTAGGTCCTGCAACATCATTTTTGTATTCCACAAGATGTCTTAAGTTTGTACCGTGAAATCTTTGAACGAGCACCTGCTGACCGCCCATATATACGCCGTACCTTCCGACATAAACCTTTGTTTCCAAAAATGTTCTTCCCGTTGACTCATATCCGTTTCCCATATAATACGAAGGCGGTGCAACCAAACAGTAAAAATCCTGAACAGTAACTCTTTTTGCCGTAGAGTAAATATTCACGTTATACAAATTAAGATGCTCGGTCGTTATGTCGCGCAGCCAAACGTCTTTGCAATTTTTTAGTGTTGCCAGTTCGCCTGCATGGCGCGTATCGTCAACATTGTCGCTGTTCGGAGTCCAGACCGCTATAACGCGCATATTTTCAACACCCACATTTTGTATTCTGCCGGTATCGGTGTATTTGTAAATATTGGCTCCTCCCCATTTTTCGGCAATCGCGTTCATTACGGGCATATCGATATAAATAACGTTGCCCTCTTTTTTTACTATTGTGCGCTCAAATGTCCAGGTATGTTCTTTCCACTGCACCGTCGCACTGTTTTCGTTATTTTTTTGGTTTGCGTCCTGCGTGGTTCGCGCAGGAATGTTATCCATTCCTATTTCGTGCACCCAGGCAAGATTTCCGTATTGTTCGATAATGATTTCGTCGCCTTCATTGTATTCCGACGCATTTTCAACCCTGAACGAATATGCACCGGTCGGAACATAGTTGTCGATTATTTTCTGCTTTGAGGCTTCGATTTTAACAGCACCGCCGGTTCCGATAATATCAAGCATTCTTGTTTCGGGCACTTTTGTTGTGAGAAGAATTATTGTACCTTCCGTATCTTTGTGCTTTTGCGCAAATTCATCAGCGTCACCGGTCGGAACTGCATTTGCAATTTTTGCATTATCATTGCCCGAACCGCGCAAAACAACTCCGTCCGATGAAATTGTAAACATTCCCGACACTTTAAAAACACCCTTTGTGAGCTGAACCGCTCCGCGCGTGCCGTCGTTTCTGACCGGAAGGTGCGAAACATAATCTATTGCGGACTGTATGTTTGCCGTGTCGTCGCCGCCTGACGGTGAAACCTCAATTACCGCCGGAACATCGGGAATTTTAACAGCGCCGTTTTTGTATCCGGCACCCGAATAATCCGGGATACGGTTGCCGAGATAATCAGGTGCATACACAAGTTTTCCGTCACTGCCCTTGTGAACTATTACCGCATCGTCATTTTTAAGTGAACTTTTGTCGATTATGCAGAAATACAAAGCATCATAGTACGTCTTGTCACCCGACAAAATTTGAAATTCAATTTTATATTCGCCCAAATCGGCAGTTAATATCTTATCGGAAATTTCAAAAGTCTTTTCTTCGGAATTGTTGATATGAAAAGTATTGTTCTCACTGATTACAGTGCTGTCACGAAGAATTTTGTATCTTACATCGGCATCAATACTGCTCTCCATCTTAAAACTCGGAATTTCATCACCGACATCTAAAACCGCAGGTGTTCCCACCTCGCTTTCAAAATATTCACTCTCAAGTGTCAGATTGAAATTTTCCCTTGGTGTAAGCACCGATTCGGTATAAATATCATCGGTATATTTCATCTTATCAAGCAAATCAAGACTCTCCGAAGTATTTGCAAAAATGCAAATTTTTTTGTCGGAATTATATAGACATTTTATTTTCAGAAGTTCCGATATTACATCATACGGTATAAAAACAGAACCGCCGTTATACTCTATACCGTACTGTGCACGCCACGGCCTGCCGTTTAATTTCCACATAGATGAACTTTTGTAAACTTCAATAACATCGCCGTCTTTTATTATGGTTACTCCCTCTGTCTGTGCGTTATATTCAACCTGTGCTCCGAATTTTTCCGAAACATAACGCAAAGGCACATATAATTTGTTATTTTTCGAAAACGGCGTACTTCCCGACAGAATTCTCTCTCCGCCGTTCTCGGTATATACATTCGGATCGTTTGCCGCAAAAGCCGCCGTACCGATTAACGCTTTTTTCTTTTCTTCCTTCTCCTGTTCAGCTTTTTCCGCTTCCTCAATCTCGTAGTTTTCGCCGAAAACTGCCTTTTTCACATCGGAAATATCATATTCAGAACCGTAATTGTCAAGTTTAAGGTCGGCAAAATATGTAATCTGTTCGCTGAAACCTATGTTAATATTTATTTTTACCGCAGGAATATCCGCTTTTGCAACAGTGACATAGCTGTACTTTTTCCAGATTTCATCAATTTTTGTAGGCTCCGTTTCGAAGATGACATTTGCGCTGTTGTCTTTTGTTTCAACAAACGGTCTTGCATATCCCTCGCCGTTCGCTACTTTCATATATACGCTCAAGACAACAATGTCTCCTGCTGAAATTGTTCCGTTTGTAAATGTCGGCTCAAGGCGCATTGCAACGGAATTTTGAGCCATAGTTCCATACTTTCCGTTCTTTATAACCGCCGCCCGTTTAAAGCTTTGTCCGCTGACAGGTACAACAGTGGGAATTCTTGTAGTTCTTAACGCACCAACCGCGGTAATTTTGTCAGTAACATCGCCGGCAACAATCGGACTGAATTTCAGTCCGCCGATTTCGTTACCCGCACTGTCACCGCCGGCAGCTAACGCTGTGTTAACGGTAAAAAATACCGCAAGCAATACCGAAACAAATTTTTTCATTTGAGTTCTCCTTCCCCGAATTGACAATATGTATAAAAATAGATAAAAAAGTCCTTTTTCATATTGTTCCTTTTATCCAATTTTAACATATCTACGCACAAAAACAAATAGACCATTTTTTAAAACAATCAACGATTTTAAAAAAACAGTGATATTATTGAATTTCTGCCATATTTAAAGCAATAAAAAAGGTCTTTGATATTAACCGCAGCCCAATATCAAAGACCTTTTTGAAGATATAATTTATTACTGCCAGGCATACATATTTGAATGCCGGACAATATATTTTGCGGCGAACAGATAAAATCTTTCACCGCCGATTTTTAATTTTTTCATCATTTCAATAATTTCGTTCACAAAATCAATATCAGACGATATACGCTCCATTCTTCCCGTTTCGACGCCGTCCTCATAGAGCACAATGCCGTAAAAATGAAAATTGCAACAAAGCTCTCTGTCATACTGCGTTTCGGATACAATATCGTAGCGGTATATAATTTCGTGATAATCTTTCCTTCTTCTTCCCATATGCTTACATCTCCGATAGACAAACAACAAAGGAGAAAACACTGCTCTCCTTTGAAAAATTTTTTATTCCTTAAATTCATTCGGCATATCCGCATTGTCTTCCTCGTCCGCATCGAACGCACCGCCGAAGTTGTTTGTGTCAAACGTCCTTGCATCAAGCGTGTTCGGAATACCGTCGGGGTAAACGTACCACGCGCAAGCAATCAAAAGTGCGCCTGCCGTAACAGCGTCCCAAAACAGCGCGGAAAAGAAACGGAAAAATCCGATATTTATAATGATATAAAATACATTGAACATCGCCGACACCGCATAAAGCATTGACGGGACATACCAAAATTTTTTTGCGTATTCTTTAAGTGACGGTAAATACGGCGTAAGAAGCGCCAGTGAAACAAGCGCCGCGGATATGTATGCTAAAAGTGCGAGCAACGAGCGCAAGCCCAATACGACATATAACACAGCATTTACAATCTGAACAAGCGCCAAGACGCCGAAACCGATACACGGCAAAATATCACGTCTTTTTGTGAACATCGAAAATGACACTATGCCGAAACCTGCCGTAAAAATAAGCGAACCGATTATGCTGCTCACAAAAAATCTGACCGGGAATGAGTTGTAAAGAATACCCGAAAAGCTTATACCCGTAAGTGCGTGAAGCGCTAAAACCGCAAACAATATGCCTGCAATCAAATCATACTTTATCGCTTTTCTCTCTGTCATAGTATCAAATCTCCCAATTATGTATTTTTCTGACGTTCTGATTATATCAGTTTTTCATATTTTAGTCAATAGGAGAAATATAAAGTCAATCACATTGTATATTATCGGGAATAATAACCTTATAATTTCTATTTTCTATTTTTATGCTTTTTTTGAACATAAGTCAGTATCATTTCGGCTCCGAGATTAACATATATATAATTAGTAACAAATTGTTACATATAGTATTATAACAATTTGTTACAATGTTGTCAAGGAAGTTTTTTTAAAAGCAGGTGAAGGGTTTGAAAATTGCTGGCTTGCGCGAAATACGCATAAAAAAAGGATATACACAAATAAAAGTTGCTATGGATTTAAACATTACACGAGAGGCGCTTTCCTATTACAAAAACGGGAAACGCAACCCGGATATAAGTCTTTTGCTCGCATTTTCAAATTATTACGGAAAGTCCGTTGACTATCTGATTACCGGCAAAGAATTCGGCGAGAAATAATATGAATTATTACACTATGTGCTTGTACACATTCTTTCGGCAAACAAAAACGGTCTTTGATATAACAATCAAAGACCGTTTTTTGAATTCGCTGCCATAGCCGGCTGAAATGTCTGCGATTTTTCCTGTGTTGTTATCCGTTGCGGAATTTAAACATCATAAGAACCGCGCCGGCTAAAGTTACCGTAATCTGCGACACGGTGAGCGCGCCCCACACTCCGTTTATGCCGGCAAAGCACGGCAAAACAGCAAGAAACAGCGGTGTCGTAACAATCGGGTCAATATACGTCAAAAAATTCGATATACCGAATTTTTCTGTAGCATAGCAGTACGAACACATCATTTTTACAGTTGCTTTAAAAGGATACGATACCGCATAAATCACAAGACCGCTCATCATCATTTTTTCGGCGGTGTACGACACTTTGAAAAGGCTCGGCAGCACATTTATGAGAGGCTTTGTAATAAGTATGAATATCAGCGAAAACACCGCTAAAATTATCACGGCAATTTTCATAACATACTTTTTCCCTTTCTCATTTCCCGAACCCGTATAAAAACTTAAAACAGGCTGTATTCCGTCGCATACTCCTTGATATATGTAATCGTATGTATAAACCGCATAGCTCATCACCGCATATGCACTCACTGCCGCCGTACCGCCGTATTTTAACGCTGAATAATTCGTTGCAAAAAGCACCAGCGACGGCACAAAATTAACACCGAACGGTGCGGACGACGCGCGCAGGATGTCCTTTATATATGCGCGGTTGATTTTGGCTGATTTTTCAATTTTCAGCGTACACAGACAAAGAACAAGCACCGCAAACTGCGATACCGCCGTTGAAACCGCAACGCCCGTAAGCTTATATTTTTCGACCAGCAAAACGTCTAATCCGATATGCACCGCCAAACTTAAAATTGTGTATATCATTGAATGAAACATTTTATTTTCGTTTCGCAAAACCGCGATAAGTCCCGAACCTACAATCTGGAAAACTGCGGTTGCACTGATGACGAGTGCATAATCACACGCATAGTTATACACTTCTCCGCGCGCGCCCATTAAACCTGCAAGCGGTCTGCAAATCGCAGACAAAACCGCGCTTGCGATAAGTCCAAAAACCGTCAGCACAAAAAGCACCGACTTTTTCATATTTTCGGAATCGCTTGTTTTTCCGCAGCCGCGCAGTGCGGACATCAAAACAGAACCGCCCACGCCTATGCCGGTTCCGAGCGACGTTATAAACGCCACTATCGGCCATACAATGTTTATCGCCGCAAGTCCGTCGTCGCCCGACACGTTTCCTATAAAAAATCCGTCTATGTTGGTGTAAGTCCCTACAAGAACCATTGACACAACCGACGGCACTATGTATTTTGACAATTTAAACTTCATATTTTCATCGTTTTAATTCTAATCCAAAATTTCAAAAATATGCGAAACATCATCAAGGACAATATCGGCATTTCCGCTCAGCACACTTTTGTTTCGCGCCGCCTTTGCCACGCCGACGCAGAAAATTCCGCCGTTTTTTGCAAATGACGTGTCGGTAAGAGTGTCGCCTACCATAACAACCTCTTTGCGGCCAAGGTTAAAATCACCGCAAAACTTATCTATGCAAAACGGATTGGGCTTTGTCGGAAAAACACCGTCATCGGTGTATATTTCATCGAAAAATTCGTGTACGCTGAGCTTTTTTAAACATCTTTCGGTGAAATACGGGTCGTCCGTCGTGATAACCGCAAGGCGTATTCCGCGCATTTTCAGATTTTTGAGAATTTCCGCCAACCCGTCACACGCAGGCGCAACCGTTCCGGCATGCGAATTGTGATGATAAGCCTCAACGGTTACAGCTTTTAAATCCGTATTTTCCGAAATTTTAACACCGTTTTCAATAAGCGTTTCATAAATACATCTGCCCATAGACTCGTACGTTCCGCTGCAAAGCTGACCTGTTATGTCAACGTCGCTGTTAATCACGCCGAGCGCGCTCAAAATCTTTGGTTTAAGGCTGATGTCCGCACCGCACTTTTGCAAAATTTCGTCTATGGCTTTGTCGGTAACGCTCACCCAAAACTTGTTAAAATCCAAAAGCGTGCCGTCCTTGTCAAAAATTATTCCGCAAATTTTCATATTTTTCTCCAAAATTTTTAGTGATTTCATTGTACCATACGTGCGCATTTAATGTCAACGAATATACATCCCGTATGTGTAAAAATTTTGTAAAATTGTTGTTTTATTTTGGAAAAATTGCGGTTAAAACGGCATATCAAAACGGTTAATTTTGAAACAAAATCTGCTCTCCCGTTTTCATAGGATAATGTAAAAGCGCGTCGGAATTAAGGTTTTCCCTGTTTATATCCACCGCGGTGATTTGGCGGTTATCATACGTCGTGTAATAATAAATCACCTTATCGGCATTATAACACACCGTATAGACAGTTATTTCATACTCGCCGTTTTTCAGCTCACAACATCCGCGGGGCTGGGCAACTGAATCCATAATATGAAAAACCTGGCTGACGCACGAATTTTCGTCAGGTTCGCAAACGGAATTTTCCTTGACAAACGTTGCTCTTACAAACCTCGACTGTGAAGATAAATCACCCGGAAGTCCGAGTGCGCCAAGTCCCCGGCTGTATTCAGAAAACGGCAAAGCACTTGAAAACGTTGGAATTTCAGGGGTTTTTGCCGAAAGATTTCGGTAATTGTTAAGGTTGAACATCTGCATATCAAAAGGCGGATTGTTGGTCAAAACGCCTGCCGGATTATCATAAATTTTAATTCCGTCTTTCACGCTTTCAAGCGTTATACTGCCTGTTTTGTCCGATATAATCCAGTGAAGTTCGGCAACAGGAAATTTGTCACTGAACGGAGTGTTTGTGATATTTATTTTTTCAAGCAGTTTACGCGCCTCGCAAAGATTTTGACATTTGCACAAAATCCAAGGTATAAGTTCAAATTGCGCAACATTGTCCATACCGTTGATTTTCTCTCTGTAATGCGCGTTGCCGACAAAATTAAGCCCTGCGGCCGCAAGACCTTTTTCGTTTACCGCGTCGTAATAAAGCGGATAACCGTCCGCTATGTGCGCAGTCCCGATAATGGCATAATGATTGGAAATATCCCCCGTTTCTCTAAACCGAAACGGATAATTCCGCGGTGTTACTGCAATCTCCTCGCCGTATGAAAATTCATAGTCGAGTGTCCGCCCAAAATAAAAATCATCTTTTTTGTATGTCACCGCCGTGCACATATCATCACCCTTTTTCATTTTTATAATATTTTTCGCAGGTCGGTGAAAATAAATTCAATTTGTACAAAAAATGTCCGCAAAGGTTGATTTTTTGAAATATACCAAAATAATTTAACCTTTGCAGACATTTTTAGTTTAACCAATCCCACAAACTCTTTTTACCGCGACTCCTGCATAATTCTCTCAAATCATCGTCAAAAAATCCAAGTTCGGGAAAATCGTAACCGCTCTTTCGGCAATCGTTCACAAAAACAACAAAATCAGGCATCTCGCCGTTTTTAAGGTTTTCTTCAAGCGGCAGTTCAAGCATTTCTTTTAAATCAGTAAAAATTTGCACAAACGAAAATTTACCGCCAACAAGAAAGTACGTATCAAATCTGATGCAGTCTAAAAAAACGTCTTTTCTTTTATAATATTTTTCCGTTTTTTTGTACCGTGCAAAGCTCTCCGTACAAGCTATATATTCAGATTTAACATCTGCGTTAAAATGGCATTTTGAGACTTTTACATAATTTAACGTATGCCTGATTTCTTTCCACTCACCAATCGGCATTTGCATAGTGTGATTGACAAAAACAACATCATACATTGCCTTGTCACACTCAAACCGTTTAAGTTTCTCCGCGCCGCCGAAATAACCTTTCGGAATGACATTTTTCTGCAAAGGAAAATATACTATTATATTTTGCCGTTTTATCATCATCAGTGCCGAGAGCATAATCGCTTCAAGTCCCTTACGGTCTGCGTCAAACATATAGTGATTGTTTACAAATTTATCAATGTTATCCGGAATAACGATTGTGTAATTCTTGTTTTTCCTATTTACAATTCTTTCGGTATATGTTAGTTTCATCATCATTTTCATTCAAAGTTTTTATCGTCCTCAAGTATCACCTTTCTATACGGTAATTCTAATTCAATAGAATCAGGAAGCATAAAGAAAAAACCGTTATACTTATACATTCTGTACTTTCTTGTATCGTTGAAATCATGTAAAAAATTTAAGAAATCACTTTCACTGCTTTCGTATAATTTTAATAAAAATTTTGCAAAAGGATTTTTACTGCTTTTTAATTTTTTTACATTATCAACTGCATCTTTTATAGCCTGTTTCAGCCTTTCATCGCGCTCATTTTCCGTATTGCGCAGTTCACTTATAATTTCCTCCACATTACATGACAATTCCTCATACATTGAATCTGAATTTTCTACCATCTCCCTGTACTCTTTTTTCTCACCGCAAACAGCATGCGTAAACCCATTACACACCTTCCCGAACTTTAACTTTCCGCTCTCCCATTTAAGATTTTTTTCTAACTGGGCGCACTTACTTGTAAGACGTATCACTTCACTTTCAGTATACATTATTAACGTTGATTTTGATTCAATGTTCTTTATAGTTGCCGGTATCGCATAGTCAAGCAAGCTTGTCAATAAACCGTCATCAATATATGCTTCCATATTGCTATTTATATAAGTATGTGTTTCTGCAAGTCTCTCGATCATGCCATCCTTACCAAGCATTATTGCATAATGAAGCGGAGTAAATCCCATTGCGTCTATACAACTGCGCAATTGCCATGGTATTTCTTCGTCATTTATCATTAGTTTAACGACACTTTTCATCTGTTTATTTCCGTAAACACAGATAAAATTTTCCATATTGTAAACTGAATTTTCATCATATATACATCCCAGTGAATTAACTTTTTGACGCGCATCCGCAAACCTGTTTGCCCTTGCATAGGCAAATATCAAAAGCTCATCTTTTTCGCCGTCATTGAAATCATCTGTTTTTTCCAAATTACCAATAAGCAAATTTGTATATTTCGGTTCAAACGCAAGATTTACATCAGACAAGTCTGCACGAAGATTATCAATAAAAGAGCTCGGTATATTTAATAAATCTTCTGCTTCGCCGTCTTTAAAGTTTTCTTTATTACTTTCAACAAACGAATTATAATCTTCCATATTGAATTGACGGAATATTCCTTCTGCAAGCAAATAAAGTGCATGCTTTCGAAAACGTTTAGCAGATACCAGACCCTGCAGAAGTTCGCGGTTTATATCTGAAATCACATCACATCGCATTTGATTTCTTACATCCAGAAAAAACTTTTCTGCCATATCGCCGAATTGTTCATTTAAATCTGGATATTCAGTTAAAATTTCTTCTTGAATCGCTCTCAGCAAGGTTGTTATCTCATATCCGGCAACGCTTTTCAAGATTAACGAACCATAGCCGATTTGATATAAATTTTTATTATTGAATATATAGACATCAGACCTTCCGTTTTCCTGAACTATCAGATATTTGCATAAACTTGTATATTCCACCCTCTGCGGCGGCACATCGCCTATTACCGGCTTATAACTAGCAGAGCGGGGCATACTGTAAAACGCCTTATCAGTAAAAATTACACACTCTGTTGTAATCCCCAGTATGCGCTTTTTACAATACGCAATAATCGTTTCATCTACAGGAATATGATAAGTGTTACAACATTCCCCCAAATTGCATATATCATATTTTACTTTTTTGAAATCGCTTGAATATCTTTTTATTATTTCTGAAAAATTTATTTCTGCGCACATTCCAATCACCGTTTCGTTAAATTTTATAAGGTTCCTAAATAAACTATAGGGACAATTATCATAAAAATTGTCCCTATAAGCCTTACAGGGATTTTAATTCTTAGCAGTCCCTCTCTGTCGAAATTGCAAATTAACCAATTGTTCGATTTTGAGTCCAAACGTGTCTTCCGCTCTTGTTTTTAGGACAACTGCCCGGAAGAGGTCTTCCTCCGTTGACTGGTTTTACCACCTTTTTACCACACCATGTGCACATATACTCAACCTGTTTTGACATACTATTCACCTCCTCTCTAGCCGTGATTTGAATTGCAAAAGCAAAGAATCACCGCAATTATAATTAAAAGAATTGCTAAAAAGGCTTTTTTATGTCTGCCTATAAATTCAAACATCATCTGCAATCTTGCAAGGTGCATCATTAACCCGATCCACATAATTATCTCATCTACAAAAGGAATTGGGTCGGGCAAAAACGTGTTTGCAATTAACAAGATGACTTTTCCTATTAAAGGACAAACCATATATACACAAACAATAACAACTGCAAAAATAATTCCCATTATTATCCCCCATTATGTAACAAATTGTTACATAATTCATTATAACAATTTGTTACAATATTGTCAAGAGGTTTTTGGAGGTGAACGGTTTGAAAATGGTCGGTTTGCGCGAAATACGCATAAAAAAAGGATATACGCAAATGAAAGTTGCTATGGACTTGCACATTACACGAGAGGCTCTTTCCTACTACGAAAACGGCAAACGCAACCCTGACATAAGTCTTTTGGTTACATTTTCAAACTATTACGGAAAATCTATTGACTATTTAATCACCGGAAAAGAATTTGGAGAAAAATAGCATACACCACTTTTCCCTTTTACTCCACACAATAGATGTAGTCCTCAATCTCTTCGGGCGAGAATCCGTTGCTCATAAGGTCATCGACCATATCGGGCGGGTAACCCTGATACGCGGCCGCGGTTTTTAAATTTTCCACATAATCATTATCGCTTATTTCGTAATCCCACCACTGATAACAACTGTAATCACTGTACTTAAACTTGTCTTTAAAAATTTTTCCGTTCGGTTTAATACGTACAATATCGCCCGATTCGATCATAATTTCTTCAAATCTTCCCTTCTTTATCTCATCAAACAGTTTTGTATCAACCAGCGATTTATACAAAATTTCATCTGTCGATGCATAGACGTACAGTTTATATTCCGGCAGATGAACAACAGAAAGCGGACTGTCGCCGCGCACCAGCCAAAGTGTATTTGAGCTGTCAAGAATCGAAAACGCAAAACTCCCTTTTAAACTCTCCGACATAAATTTTACACTGTCAATATTAAGATTCCTTTTCTTCTCCAATAACTGAACCGCAATATAACTGTCGGTTTCAATCCTTGTTTTCGGTAAATTGTACTGTGATTTAAGCTCGTCATCATTTACAATCACACCATTGTGTGAAAGTGCAAATTTAATATTTCGGCACGAACCCGAAAACGGATGATTGTTATAGTTTTTCTTTTTATCGCCTTGTGTTGCATGACGCGTATGTCCTGTTACGCACACTGCATTGTCAGGATGTTTGAAGTCGATATAACTTGCAGATTTTGCCTCTTTATGTATGACAAGTTTTCCGTTGTCGTTATATGCTATCCCGGCAGCGTCCGTACCTCTCACCGCTGCGTTTTCCGCAAGCAAATTTGTAAGCACCGAAATTTTCTCAATTTTCGAACCGTATCTGTAATAGCCGAATAAACAGCACATATTATATCTCCTCGCTTTCACTCGATATTTCGTTGATGTAAAGCCGTTTTGACTTTAAATATTCGATAAGTTCGGGCTTATCAGCGGGTATCAGCGAAACAAATTCCGACCACGACAGTCCTTCCATTCCCTTATCATCAAGCTGAATTGCAAAACGGCAGATTTCATACACAAGCTGGAGCACAGCAATAAATGTTTTATATCGCAAAGTGCCTCTGAAAATACGAAATTCAATCGTATCGTAATTTTCAAGATTGACTGCGACGTACCTTCCCATATGCTTGTTTTTTGCATTTTTGTACGTATCTTTCGCAGTGGCGGAAATTCCGTACCGATTCGCCCAGCGGTTGATGTTTTCCTCAGTGCGGCGGGAAAATTTCAAAAGTTCGTTCCAGTGATTTTCAACAAAATACACAATCCGTGATATGACATCCTCCTGCGTATCAAGGGTTCTTCCAAGCGCGGTGCGGTTGATGTGAACGTGCAGTCCGCAAGTGCTTGTCTGATGCGAACGATAGTTCATTGAAACGGCATTTTCAAACACTTCCTGCCAATTCATATTACTTTTGTGATATTCGAGCGTCATCGGGTGACTTACAATTTCAAATCCGTTTGAAATACTCCCGTCGTGTTTACAATAGATGTGTTCACCGCCGCGGTTTGCAACAGCCAGTAAATCGTCCGCATTACCGATATCCTCACCGCCCTTGTCAATCTCAAGTTCTGCCCCCATAAACAAAGGTCCCGTACCGTAAAATATCGGTTCGGGCTTATAGTTATATGATTTTATAGACGCTTGCTGAAGTTTTTCGTAACAGCTGTGACAATACGGATAATCATTGTCGTCATCAAAATATGCGTCGTCGTTGTGAAGCAAAACTCCGCAGTCTTCACAAGTTGTGTAATAACTGTCGTAGCAGCTGCTGCATAGTTCCGTTTCACCGTCACCGTGTACGTCGCCGCGCCGTATCCGCGTATTGCAGCAGTCACAGAGTGTCGTCAATTCGTCTATGCAGCCGGCACAGTATACCGCACCGCCAAATTCAAACATTTCATCTCTGTCAGTCTCCGCACCGCAGTGCGAACAAAAAAGTTTTTCGCTCATTTTAATCCTCCGAATATATAAAAGGGAGTATCCGAAAAATCAGATACTCCCAAATTTTGAGATGCGGTTTTGTTTTTATGTAAATGATATGCTTGCAACAAACGTTATGACTGCAAGAGTTAAAAATTCGCCAATCGCAGGTATTACTTTCTTAAAAAAGTTTCTCCACATTATCCGCATTGTTATCCCTCCTTTTTGGTGTTATTTTGATAAATATACCCATACGCATCTCATTGTTATGATATATAAGCGAAAGTTTTTAATTTGACAAATTTTTAATTCTTTATCTGTAAAAAATAATCGGCTCTGTCAATTCTTTGCCGCTGCCGTCAAAAAACTCTATCGGCGAAACAAGTTCTGTCAATTCATCAAAGTTGGGAATTTTCGAAATATATTCCTCAAAGGGTGCGCGTTCAAAATGTTCATCTTCGCCGTTATCATCATAATAATCCTCAATGGTATCATTGATGTAAAAATCAACAAAACCGTTGCCGAGTCCATGATCCTGTTCCAAATACGCAATAAATTTTTTGAATTTATTCATATCATCTCTGCTTTGAGAAAACTTATGACCGTCATTTATACTGACACTGTTAATCACAAAATGAATATGGTGATTTGCGGTATTATTGTGTATTGCGAACAACACCTGAAAATCACTGAATTGCTCCGAAACTTCCTCTGCAAATTCATAGAGGTTTTGCACATCACGCTTTCCTTTAAATGAAATGGTAAAATGGATATAAATCCTCCCATCCTCCTTGCCATAATACTGTTTAACGGCTCTCATCCGTTCAAGCGCATTTTTCTCATTTACATAGAGTCCGCCTGTCTGCCCTGCCGTCTTTTCAGGATTTGAAATATAATTTAAAACCCTTTTTAATGTGTATTTTCCTTTGCTTATACTGTTTTTTGAGTTAAAGTATCTAATGATAGCCATATAGCGTTGCAAACCTCCTCAATCCGCATTTTTTCTTCGTACGTAATTTCACTGCACTTTAGCTTTCTGTCGATATCCTTTAAACAGTTTAAAATTTCTATTCCTTCTTTCAAAACAATAATTTTGCCGTCCTCAATCATGTTCTTTAAAGCTTGAGAAAAGTTCATATTTCTCGAATCGGCATATTCTGATACTTTTTCGTATAATTCATCTTCCAGACGAATTGAAACCGACTTTGACATAATTTTTATTTCCTTTCCGGTGAAAATATTCTTTTATTTTCCTTGGATATTAACAGCTGATTTGTTCCGCTGTTCCAAAGATTTTTTTGTTTTATATAAATTTTGTATTACATTTCGGAATCTTGATGTACTCTGCTTTTTACACTTATTCCTATAAAACCTCTTCTCGACTCTCCGTTACCTGAACGGAAACGTTTGTTTTCCACGCCTTTAACAGAGCTTATTTTCTGTGAAAATAAATTTTGACTTATTGACTTAACTCCGTTTGCCGAACAAAATTCAATATAGCGTTCATATAATGCTACAGTATGAATTCTATACTCCGGTTTTATAATACAACACTCATCGATAAAATTATCAATATGTGTCTGCTGAAACGAATAATCGGCAAGCATCATATCGGCATCTTCCATTTTCGGAAACATATAATTATTTTTGATAAGAATATCTACCTTATCAATTGCCTCCGAAAAAATCGAATCAGCTTCACCCTTAAGCCTTTCCATCATATCAGGGATTCTTTCCTCCTGCTTAATGCTGTCGGGAAAAATCAAAAGGGCAATGCGGTCTACAAATGCAGTGGATATATCCTCGTTTTTTATCGGCGGTAAAATATTGCCGGCGTAAATGAGCTTGCATTTATTTTTAAACTGAAACACATCTTTACCCTTGAATTCACCGCTTAATGTGTCACCGCCCACAACCAGCTTAAAAATTTCAATATTTTTCAGCGGTCTTGCTGATAGTTCGCCGCATATGTTAAGGCGTTTTCCGCTCAATACAGCCGTTGAAAACCTATTTCCGAGATTTTCAAGCTGGATACTTGAGATATAATCATCACCTATCATATATTCGATTAGGTGAAGTATAAGCGATTTTCCGCAGTTCGGCGGGCCCAACAGAATAAAGCATTTTTTTGCCATCATTAGAATAGTACAACAATATCCGATCATTTGCAGCAAAAATTCCTTTTTTGTTTCGTCACCGCCAAGTGACGTTTTACAAAAATGTTCAAAATTCGGCATTCTTCTCTTATCAGGACTTATGTAATTCACATTTAAGAAGTAATTAAAACATTCGTCTTCGTATTCGTCATACAACTTGCATTCCGCGACATCATATACTCCGTTTAACAAATTGATACAATATATATCGCGGTTGAAATCATTAAATGTCATTTGAATTTTGAAATTATCTTTTATTTTGTTGATAATTTCATCGGATTTTGAATGACTTATTTTTTCCTGTGTCGCGTCGCTGATAAAGCAACTCACAACATGCCATTCATTTTGCTTTTCTATCGGAATATAATATCTGTAATCCCGATAGTAAAAGTATAATTGCTGATTACAGCAACGAAAAACATTTTTTCGCAAAATAAACGCAACAATTTCTTTAACATCAGCCCTCCCGTCAAATTTTTCGGTTATGGATTCACAAAATTTTAGATTCATCAAAATCCTCCTTATTTGAATTTATTTTGAAATTTTAGATGCACCTTATTCTTTCTGCTATCATTATATCGGGAGGCGTATTGTCAAAAAAAATGAAAAAAGTACTTTTTTTGAAATTTGCGTACTTATAATTGCACTAAAATTAAAAATAAAATAACCCCAAAAGCCTCTAACTTTCGGGGTTTATGCAATTCGTATTATTTTTTGTTTTATTATTTTTAATTTTTTTTGATTCTTTTTCACGTTCAAATTCATCAAGCTTTTCTTTGTATTCTTTTCTCCCGGTTTCCAAAATTTTCGTATCAATAAGAGGAGAATTTGTATATAACATTCTTATATAGTCGTAACAATTATTTTTACCGCTCTTTTTGCACATATTCAAATTGAGTTTTTTAAATGCTTTTGTAACACAGCAATCATTATACATAAAATCTGCAACTTCACCAAAAAATTCCGTAGTCCATTCTGGTTTATCCTTGTGTAATCCCCTAAACATGTTCATCGCATATTTTATTATCATACGTATCATCATAAATCGGGTGTTGATTATATCAGCCTTTTCTTTATCATCAGAATCGTAAATAAATCCAAGGTTGATTATATATCTGTAATCCATTACAATCGGCGAGTATTTTAGGCTTTCGCTCAAGGGAAATCTGTCTATGACCACTTCAAACAAATCCGGAATTTTGGTACTTAATGAAAACTGGTACTTATTCATAACCTTGGCAATTTCCGCAAACATTATAAATCTGTATGTATATTCGAGCTTATAAAGCGCACAGCACGCCGTAACATACTCAGCTGCAGTGGGGTAATCATTTTTCTGAATACGGCTCAGTAATTTGTCAAAATTTTTATATGCATCAACCAATCCGTAATCACCTTTCTTACGTTTTCCGGCAGTTGATACCCTCATTGCTTCTTTATTGCCGTAAAGCATCTTCAGCATCTGTAAACTTCCGCTTCCGACCCATTCTGTAACAATCAGTGTATCAAAATGATACTTTTGTTTTCCTTGTGTTTTGTATTTAAACTTAACATATTCATGTTTTTCGCATTCTGCCTGTTTGTTCTGAAGGATGTGAATAGCGGCAATCTTATCGAGACTATCATCGATTTTCGACTTCAAATTATCATCGAGCGAAAAAAATTCGCCGTCGTACTTTTCACCGGATCTCTTATATGCAGTCTGCTGTTCTGTTGTTTTAAATTTTTGACCGGCATAGTAATACGGTGTTTGACTTAAAGAGTCATCGGTATCAAAGCAAAAAAACAAGTAGTCAAACAAGGCTATTTCTTTCATGTACTCAAGCTCATAAGGAATTACTGCAAGCCCAATAATTTTTGACCATGCATCAGCCATCTCTTCAACACAATATGATATTCCTTTTTTCATTTCTTCCAAATTATCCATTTAAGCATCCTCCCATATTTTTATTATAATTATTATACCATGCACATATAATTTTGTATATATCTTTAAAAGTTTTTGATAATTACACACAAAAACGGTATTACAACTTTGTCAGAATATACTATACCTTATCCGACTGCCGACAATTATATATCTTCACTTTATGATGTTAAAACTATAAATTTTGAAAAAATTTAATAAAAGTTTGAAAACATCCCCAAAACAAAGTCCCCCATTAAAAATGAGGGACTTACATTTTCCATTCGATATTTACTTCGTTTTCGCCTATCAAAATTCTGTTTATAAACTGTGACGCAACAAGCTTTTTTTCGCCAAATCCGAGAGATTTAAAATCTATTTTTTCAAACTTTTGCACCTCATTTTTCGGTTTGTTAAGCATTTCTTCGCGCATTTTGTGCAAACGTTCGATTTCTTTTGTTATATACACCGCGGAGATTTCACTGCCCTCGGCGAGCGCGCAGACAAGACGTTCGATTTTTCTCTCGATTGACAAAAGCTCCTCCGAATTTTCGTTTGTATCGGGCAAATTTACGTTCGGCGGTGTTTCGAGCGCTTTTTCAATTTCGTCCGATATGTAACTTTCCAATTCGCGCAAATCCACCGCAATATCAGCGTCGCACGCGGACAAATTTGACTTTCCCGAGCACACAAGCTTTAATTTTCCGTCATTTTTAAAATTATTCACCTTAATTGCATAACCGCATTTTGCACACTTCATAAGTCCTGTAAGAAACGAATATTTCCCGGCATTCGCACGCGAAATCTGCTTGTTATTATTAAGCTTTTCCTGTACCTTAAGCCAAATTTCCGCCTCGATAATCCCCTCGTGGTTTGCAACCGTAAGCGCCTGTTTTTCAAATTCGTTATATTTATTTTTTCCGCGGTCGCGTCTGCGCATCACACTGCACGCGTGTACTCCGTCAAACGCCTCGGCGCTCTGATTTATTTTCATTCCCTTTGAAACGTAGTACCAATATATATCCGCATTAGCCTTGACGTATATCGGACTGTGCAAAATTCTAGACAGCGACACACCGTCCCAAGCCTCGCGTTTCGGTGCGTGAATACCGTCCGACGTTAAATTAAGCGCAAGATTTCGGAGCGATATGTCGGTGTTTGCGTAGGTTTCAAAAATATATTTCACCGTTTCGGCGTTGCTGTTTTTCACAAGCGACGAAACTTTCCGCGCGCCGTCGTCTATTTTGATTAAGTCAAACCCGTACGGTGCAGGGCCGCCGCCCCACGCTCCGAGATTAAATCGGTGAATGTAGTTATCCTTCACGCGCTCGGCAGTGGTTTCACGCTCAAGCTGGGCGAAAACAAGCACAATGTTGAGCATAGCCCGTCCCATCGGCGAGGACGTGTCAAAATTTTCGGTCGCGGAATAAAATTCAACACCGCATTTGTCCAAAAGCTCCCAAAGACGGCTGAAATCGGCTATCGAACGGCTGAAACGGTCGAGCCTGTATACAAAAATTTTCTTAATTTCGCCCGACTTAACCGCATTCATAAGCTCGGTGAACGCAGGACGCTTGGTGTTTTTTCCCGAATATCCCCTATCCTCAAAAATTTTCGCGTCGTCGCCCGCAAATTTTCTGCATCTTTCAATTTGTCCCTCAATCGACAAACTGTCCTTTTTGTCGATTGACTGACGGGCATATATAGCGTTCACGACGCATTTTCCTTGTTGCGCACGGCACGCAGAAGAAGTATGCACCGGCGGTGCAGTTCGGATTGTTTTTCCCTTTTTTCCGCATCATTTTTGCTGTAAAATGTATTTGTGATTTTCATATATACAACCTCCTCATTTTGATAATATGCAACCGTAATACGTAAATATGACGATTGATTATTTAAAGGTTATATATGTTTTATAAAATTACAAAAGGCAACCCTGTTTAGGTTGCCTTTAAAAATCACCTCTGTATAATTTATCACACTTTGAAAATCTTTTTTGACTTGCCGTTTACAAACTGTATAAGCGGACCCGAAACAACAACCGTAACAACGGTGCATATTCCAAACTTTCCGCCGAGCAGCATTCCCGTTATGACCATTAAAACATCAAGTATCATACGGACAATTTTAACCTGAAGATTGTTTTTCTCCGCTATTGCAAATGTCACTGCCTCGTACGAACCTCTGCCAAAAGATGCCGAGGCGTACAGTCCCGTTCCTATCGAAAACAAAGCAATTCCTATAAGCATAATGAAGAAATTTACCCACATATGACTGCTGTATACGTGACACTTTGCGAACAAATCCACACATACGCTGTATACAATCTGGTATAAAACCGTCCCGATATGAATTTGCTTTCTGTCATATATCAGCGCAAACAAAATCATTACAACCGCAACGATAAATGAAGCCGTTCCGATAGTTATGTGAAATGTTTCGGAAATTCCCTGCCACAAAACCGCCAGCGTCGCACCGCCGAATCCTGCGTACATAGCAAGCGTAATTCCGTAAGCTGCGATGATTGAACCAACTATAATTATTATAATCTTTTTAAGCAAATCGTTTGTTATTGCCGATTTTTCCTTTTTATGTACCATAAAATCCAAATCCTAATCCCTGTTATTGTCTTTAATTGCCGTCAAAAGGCAAAGTCCCACGGCTATTACGGGAAACAATATTCTAAAGTATAAGTCCTCCGCAATATTTCCGTCCAGATAAAAACCCGCAAGCCACGCCAAAAACGAAGAAACAATCATCGTGACATACATAATACTTTCTCCCTTTTAATTATTTTCTTTCGGATAAGCAAATTATATCACAAGCACGTCTTTTTTGCAATAAATTTAAAAAAATAACTATTTATTATACTTTGGTATGATGACAAAACGGTTTTAATGTGATATAATATATAATCAGAAAATTATAATAACATTGTCGCCGAATTTTGCCAAAAGACGGAAAAACGCGCTTACAGACTCATCTTTAAGGTCAGTGTAACCGAGCATATAACCCTTGCTTGAAACGTTTATATTATTGTCCCGGTCGGAAAGCTCTTTTTCCGCGTCCGAAACATAAAAGAATGCGTTTACATCTTTGATTTTTGCTTGCTTTATCCACGTTTTCGCTATCATACTCACCGCAGTTTTGCCTGCCGAGTCAAACACAAGTCTGCAGCTTGGAAACGCCTTTGCCATAGCGTAAACAAGCGATTTTACCTGTTCATAGCGGAAATAGTAAAAAACACCCGACGCAAAAAATACAGCGCCGTCCGACGCGTCTATTTTTTCAAACCATTCTGTGTTGTTCAAATCGCACGGTATATTTTTCTCGCGTTCGCCGGCGGGCAAAAGCTCATTGCGCACGGCAATAACGTCGGGAAAATCGAGATTATAAATTTTACAGATGCCGTTGTCGCAGTGTCTGCCCGTATTGTCAAGACCGCATCCGAGGTTTACCACCGACGCATTCGGATGGGTTTTTAAGTAATCACGCACTTCAAATGCAAGGTCGTTCTGCCTTACTCCGACCTCCAAAAATCCGAATTTCTGCATAAAACTTTCCGACTTTTGAGCAACTTTTGTAAAATCATAATCAATTTTATCAATCAGCCGTGCCGATGTTTCATCGCGGTATAAATCCGGGAAAAGCTCGGAACACATTTTCCGCGCATAAAGCGGAATTATGAGCGTTTCCTGCACAGTGTTCTTTTCTATTTTATATTTCATAACCGACACCTTTCAAAAATCCGTTTTTTGCGCCTTCCTCCGTGTCGTCCGACTCGTCATATGCGTCATACGGCGCCGACGGGTCGTGAACTTTCTTTTTAAACGGTGAGCAAAGCTCGTCCTTGTGCGCAAAGGCAAACTCAAAATTGTCTGTCCAGCCGGTGTGCCCCGTGATGAATAACGGTTTTACACCCATCTTTTTAAGCTTTTCTTTAAGTATGCCGAGCGATTTCACGGCAAGTTTATTGTCCTCCGCAAGGGCGGAAATAAAACTGTAACCGCCGTCCGCGCCGAACCAGATTGTGTCGCCCGTAAATAAGTATTTGTCATCAATAAGATACACCATATGCCCCCACGTATGGCCGGGAACGAGAAAACAGTGAATTTTTATATCGCCTATCCGTAAGGTTTCGCCGTCCTTGAGGAGCTGTTTTTTGTTGTTTACCGTCACCTGCGGAAGCTTATAGAGATGATAAATAACCTTTCGTCTGACCTCACCAGTAAGATAGCGGTTTTCGGTTTCGCCGATGTATAATTTCGCTTTTTTGAAAAGTCCGGGACTGTCGGACTCAACCGCGCCGACGTGATCCGTGTCCTGATGTGTTATGAGTATATGTCGGACAGATTTCGGGTCAATTCCGAGCCAGTGCATTTTTTCGGCAAGACAGTCGTAATTGTAACCTGCGTCAATCATAATTGTGCTTTCGCCCTTGCGGCAGAAAAAGATGTTTGCCGCCCATTCGCGCACGCAAGCCACATTTTCGTCAATCCAGCCGGTATTGAGCGGTTTGAAAATTTCCTTTCCGCGGTACATTCTGCTCATAGACTTCCGCTGAAATTCAGTCGCTCTCTTTGACATTTTTACCCCTCCGTTTCAAATACAATATGTTTTTATGCCATTATTTTTGATTGGAAATTTGAACTCTGTAATATATTACGCCAACGGTTAGATTATACTAACCAACACCCTTTTTAAAAGCCGTCATACGACAGCCTGTTGTTATTAAAGTTATCATATCACAAAGTGCTGTATTTTTCAATAGCAGAAATGCAAAAAACGGCCGCAACTTTAGCCGCAGCCGTTTTATCAATCCTTATCGCCTTGCGAAATATTCATTTTACGCCATTTTGCGGGCGAAATTCCCATATGCTTTTTAAAGAATTTATAAAAAGTGTCGTAATTGTAAAAACCGCATTTTTCCGAAACGGTTTTCACCTCATCGTCGCTTTCGAGCAGGCATTTTTTAACCATATCAAGACGGTGTTCCTCCACATACTCGGTAAAAGTTCTGCCGGTCCGCGACTTCACAATTTTGTTAACCGTCTTACCCGTTATGCCGAATTTTTCTTCCACGTCCGCCATACAAAAATTGACCTTGTTGAAATTTGCACCGATAAATTCAAGCACCTTGCCGTATTCGTCATACTGGCTCTGGCGTTTGTTTATAAGTTCGCATATCGCGTCGATATCCGCCGCAATCATAAACGCAAGCTCGGACACCTTTATTTTAGGGTCGTATTTTGCAATTTCTCCGTCGTAGCGCACTTTATATGCAATCTCCGAGATAATTCCTATCTGCGAATAGAAAAATCTTTCTATATCGACGTTCGCGGTGCTTTTATCAGCCATAATGTCATACCACTGCCCGTAGACTATCTTTTTCGCCTCAAATGCCTGACCGCACGCGATATATTCCCTTAATTTCTCGCTCTTTGACATATCGAGATTTCTCTCTCCGTCGTTTTCCGCATTGTCCGCAAGCCTGAAAAATCCGCTGTGGTCAATGAGCCTGTTATAATCTTTGAGCCTTACGTACATATAGTAAAAATTCTCAATACCGTTGCACGGCGTTCCCATAACGGCAGTAAAATCCATACCGTTTTTCTTGACGGAAAACACAATATCGTCAAGCTTCTTGTCAAGTTCAGCCATATTCGGCAAATCGGTACAGTCAAAAATCACAACGTTTTCGCCTTTTTTCGGCGAAAGAATTTCGCTGTATTCTATATTATTTTTCGAGAGCAAAAGCTCTAAAATTTTTGCGGTTATGTTTTCGGAAAGAAACAGCACCATAACAAACGACTCAGGAAATGCCGGATATTTTTTCTTTATAAACTCACACTCCGCCTCGTCGAGCGGACGCAGAAACATAGTGAGCAAAAACGCCTTGTCCGACTTTCTTTTGTCGGTTTTCATTCTGCCGATTGCCTTATACATTTCTTCTTCGCTGTGTATGTTTTTATCGCCCATAATCTGCGAAACAAGCCTTACCGTACGGCGAACGGGCTTTTTGGTATACCAGCTTATAAAAAGCTCCATACATATGATAAACGCAAAAAGAATTATTGCATAAAACAAAATAAACCGTTTAAATCCAATCATATATTCGTCAAAATATTTGTCGGAAATTTTCACGTTGAAAATAAGGTCTATATTTTTGCACATAGCGCTTATAACGGGGGTGTTAGACTCCGCACCGCCGTTTGAATACAGCGTTTCGCCGCCGAGCGATACCGAGCAGAAAGCGTCGCGGTAGTTGCTCATACCGACTTTTCCGAAAAGCGACTCAACATTATACACAATCATAAGCACAGTTTCGGGCGGAAGTCCTATGTGCATATCCATAGGGTAAAACACGGCTATTCCCTTTATTTTGTCGCCGTTAATCTCCATATTGTCAAAATATTTCACGGTCACACCCTTGTCCGCGTCGAAAATATAATCTCTGAACCGCTTGTAATCCATATTGTCGATTTTTATGTAATTTTCAAAAAGCGGCTCAATATTGTCAAATGTATTTTGCTTATCCAGCGCAACGTTGTTGTTGCTGAAAAAGATATAAAAATAATCGTTTACCGGCATCATATTTGCCTTTGACGAAAAATCGTCGGCAAAATTTTTTAATATAATATGCTGTGCCGAGGCGTCAAAACCGTTCATATTTTTGAGCATACTGTATGTGGGGTCGTTTCTGTAATTGCCCTTCATCTTATGACACATCATAATTTCCGAGTCTATCATATCGGCAAGAAACGTCACCTGCGATTCGGTTTCTTTGTAAACTCTTGTTTTGATGGAATCGTATGTAATTTTATAAAGCGGAACGATAAGCGTTAAAATTGCCGCCGTAAGTGTTAAAAATAACGTCAGAAATTCTTTTGTCCGCTTGCTTTTCAGTTTTTCGCTTAATAATTTCACAAGCAATTCCCCTTGAAAATTTTATTTGTATATGATTACCGCAATGAGCCAGCCTGAACGCGTGTGAACAAACACGCGCGACGTATCGGCAAAGCTTTTGCTTGCCTCATATGAGGTTATTTCGTCGAAATGTCCCATATAAACCTTATCGGTGCGCCTGTTCTTGTCCACAACGATAAATCGCGTTGTTGAGCTTTGCGACGTGTTGGTCTGATAGGTATTTTCTATCACGTCGGGAGATGGGCCTATTTGAAGCACACTGTTGAGCCCTGTGGTATACGGCGCTATGTAAAGATTGTTTACATAACCGAACGTATAGCGCAGTCCGCCCTTTACATATGTATACTTATCGCCCGTTTCATCCTCCCAGCTTGTTTTGTCCTCACTGTAATCATACACTATTTCGTAAGATTTTGCAAGCCCGTAAATATTGGTTGCAAATCTTATTATGTCACCCTCTCCTATGTCGTTTTTATAGTCGAACTCGGGAATATATGCCGTAACCTCGTTTCCTCTGCAATATCCGTGAACCGCATATGTAGGGTCGCCGTCCGGCCCCGTCTTTTTGGAAATTGACGAAACAACCGTAATTTCGGTTTGATTGGTAAGCGTTGAGCCGTCGGAATTGGGAACGACCAAAACATCCGCATAAGGCGTGTCGTCATTAAATTTATACAATCCGAGAATGTTTTTTGACGCGTCCTGATTATACCAGGTAACGTTTTTAAAACTTTGACAGCCGAAAAGAGCTTTATCGTTTGTGTCGTCGTTTTCTCGCGGCACGCGCATATAATATGTATTGTTCGACAAAACATATTGCCTGCCGAAGGTTTTCATCTGATAATACCACTGATACGTTCCCTTTTCAAGCTGTGTATACAAAACATTGCCGCCGATTTTTGCGTCTTTGCTCTCGTATGCGGTGTCAATCTGCGACACCTTGTTTTCGGAATTAAGCTTAAATTTTATAAGCTGACGTTTGAGCTGACCGCCCGAAAGAGTGCAGAGTGCGGTTTTGACGTCCTCTTTTTTCTCGGGCGTTCCGTTAAACTTAACCTTGTCCGCAAGAACAGTTTCGGTGTGCGTGCGGTTTAATCCGTAAATTTTAACGTTTATGTCACGCCTGTTGTCCGCAGTGTATAAATCGTAAATATACCCTATTTCGTTAACAGCGCTGTTATCCTTGCGGAAAGCGGCAATTCTTCCTTTTGCGTCAAGCACAAATTCACCCTGTGTATCAAGCGTTATGTCCGAATTTTTGAAAAATTCGGGGTCTGTTTTGTATTCGGTGCCGTTGACGGTGATATACGTCTTTCCGTTCTTCTGAAAAATTTCTTCAACCTTGCCGTTTACCGTTTCGGCGCACAAATATCCGCACACAATGCTTTTGTCGTCCGATATTGAAAGGCTTAACAAATCGTCGGGTTCGATTGTGTTTTCGTTAACTTCTTTTCCGTACGGAAGCATTTCTATTTTAACAAAATCCTTGCCGTCGAGCAAAACCGAAACAAAATTCCCGTTTTCGTCTTTTTTATCGGTATAAATTGTCTTTTTGCTCACGTCCACACCCGTAACATTGTAGTTTTCGTATGAGTCGATAATAACAACATTGTATTTGCCGCCGTCGTACGAAACAAGAGTTATTGTGCCGAAATCTCCGTTAAATGCCGATTTGTAATCCGTGCCGACAAGCACGGAATTTTTAATAATTACCGCGTCCGATGTAAGGTGTACCCTCTTTTGCCTGTCGGTGTTTTCGGGAGTATACAAAACCGTGCCGCCGTCGTATTCGTCAAATTCCTCAAGGTCGATTGTCATAACCGTGTTGTCGGTATCCTTAAAGCAATACACGATGTTTCCGCTCTCGGTTGAAACATATGCTATAACCTTGTATCCGAGCATATCCGCAGCGTCGGCGGTTTCGGTTTTGTAGATAACGTTGTCAACGGCAACATAGTCGGCACCGCCTGTCCTCACGCCCGAAAAAGACGCATACGCATTTGCGGTCAAAACACCTTTTATGTATTTAAGCTTAAACACGCTTTCAAGCGGTGTTTCCAGCTTGTCGTCGGTATAATCGTATTCTATCCTGTCCGCGTGCAGAACATTGTAGAGCAAAACCACAAGGTCGCCCATCGAGCTTTTGTCCCTGTTCGATATGCCGTCGAAAAGCTTTATTTTATCCGCCTCGCGCAAATATCTGTCCGTGCTCCAGTTAACGGTCGGCTTATATCCGAGCGCGCGTAAAGCGGCGATTGCCGTTTCTGTGACGGTTATATTCTCTTTCGGCCGGAACGTGCCGTCGCCGAAGCCCGACAAAATATCCGCACTGCCGAGCGAAATTACCGCTTTTTCCTCATCGGTTGCACCGCTTATGTCCGAAAATTTGTTATATCCGTTCGGTGACCAGATATTAAAAAGCCTCGACAGATAAAGCGCGAATTTTTCGCGCGTCACCGTGTTGTTTTTTATAAGTTCATAGCTTTCGCCGTCCTCCAAAATGCCTAAATTTGCCAAAAGCGCATATGCCATATCGGAGGAGTCCGACGCCTCGCCCTTTTCATATGCAAACGCGGGCGTATATCCGAATATAAGGCATACCGAAAGAATAAGGGGTATTATTTTTTTAATCATATTTCATCAATCCTTTCGTCAGCCTCAAACAGAATTTTTGCCGCCTCGGCGCGCGTTATGGAGTTTTTGGGGCAGAATGTGCCGTCGGTATATCCCGATATAATGCCCAAAGCGCGCATATTTTCCACCGCGGATTTTGCATAGTCCGATATATCGGCATCGTCCGCAAATTTTTCGCCCTCGCCGTAGGTTAAATTATAATTTTTGATACATTCGTTTAAAATCACCATAGCGTCCTGACGTGTAACATTTCTGCCGACACCGAACTCATCGGACGAAATTCCGTTTATGATTTTTGCGCCGTAAGCTGTTTTGATGTACGGATAGCACCACATATCCTCTGTTACGTCATTAAACGCATTGTCCGAAATACTGTCCGCCGGGAGCTTAAACAACACAACGCAAAGCTTAACAAATTCCTCACGCGTTATGCTCTCGTTCGGCGCAAACTTATTGTTTCCGCGCCCTGCTATTATCCCCTTTTTAACAAGCGCGTCCACAGACGTTTTCGCCCATTCCGCGCCGTCCATATCGTCAAAATATGTTTCGGTTTTCTCATCTTTACCGCTTGCACTGTTCGACGGTACGGAATTAGACACCGCGCCCGACGGCGTTCCTCCGCCCCCTTTTGAACCGCTTCCCTTTGACGGACTGCTCTCGCCCGCTTGCGGAACGTTTTCCATAGCGGTTTTAAGCGACGCAAGATTTTTATATGAATTTTTCATCACCGCTCTGCAAACGGTGGGATTTAGCAGAGTTTCGGGGAAATTCGGATAAATTTTCGTTATAACCGACGATATATCGTCCGCGCCCGTGGGATAGTTTACAACCGTGAGAATAAGCGCGTCGCAAACTGCCGTGTCAAAATCGTCAAGCGACGCATAAGGCGCGAGCGATGTTATTTTCGCAGCGAAATTTTGTTTAACGGTGTCTGTTATGTATTTTTCAGCATAAACATCTTTGAGCGGAGATTTATTCAACACGTCAATATTGCCGATGTTTTCGTCAACCGACGTAAATTTTCCCTCGGCAAAGCTCTGCGCGAGCATTGCCTTTTTGTAAACATTCGCACACGCGGTTTTGTTGTTTATATCGTACGGCGCGCCCTGAATGATGTATTTTACCGCACTGCCTATTGAAACAAGGCTGTCATAGTCGCTCGAAAATTCAAGTTTTACGCGGTTATTATTTATATATTCGGTAATTTTTGCATTGTCACCGCTTTCGATAACCTCGTTAAGCCCCTGCAAAGCCGTTTTGTTGTCGATAGGTTTTGCATACGGAAAATAACCGTCATATACTTTTTCTCTCTCCTGATAAACCGAAAGTCTGTATTCTCCCGTTTCGTAACCGTTCATATCAACAGGCACGCTGAATGTCAAATCTTTTTCGGGCATAAACTGATTTGCATAGATAACTGCGCCGGGCAGAGCGTTCTCTGCGTCCGACGGCAATTTATCAAGCCCGAAAATACATACGGAAACCTTTTTGTCCGCACAGAGAGCCGTGCCGTTTATATGCGAAATACTGCTGTCGTCAAAAACGTCTATATGCGCGGCGGCAAAAGCCGTTTGCGATATGCCGAAAATGCAAACGGCGCCAAAAATCAGACGTCCGATTTTGTTCATTTCTATTCCTCCCAAAAATAAGCGTCAGGGGCTGTCTTTTTTGTGATAGGCAGCCCCTTTCGGCTTGATATGTTTAAATTATTTTGAAAATTCCTCCGCAAGCGGATAAAGTGTTGTAAAGTCTTCCCAAACGAAAACTTTTTGTGTCTGTGCATTTGTAAGTTCGGGCTTTTTCACCATTGTATATGTTTTGCTTGTGCCCTTGCCAGCGGTGATTTCCTCATAAACCACGCCTGTAAGAAGTCCGTCGGCTTTATATCCCGCGTGGATAATGTAAACCGTTTTGTCGGCGCTTGTGGTGTTCTGAATATACACACTTCCGAAACCGTCCGCCGTAATGCTCGGCTGATTTACGGCGAACACACCGTCGCCTGTTGTGAATGTGCCGTAGTCCGCACCGTTTACTGTAAGAGTATAAGTTTTGTTGCTCTCGAGCGCGTCGGACGAAAAGTCGAACGTATATGCTCCGTTCTCCTCCGATGCCGATTTTCCGCCGAGCGAAACACCGCTTGTAACATAATCTTTTGTAAACTCAAACTTAATTTTCTTTGCGTTGGTCGGAATTTTTCCGTCCGCACCAATTTTCATTTCCTTGTTTTCGCCGCTTAAAACAGTGGTTTTAATAAGACCCTCGCCGCCCGTCTTAAAAAGGCTTGTGTCAATCGCATTTTCCGCGATATCCGAAATTTTTGTTTTGTCGTTTAATTCTATCACATATTCGCCGTCCGACGCAAGATTTCCTATTGTAAATTTTCCGTTTTCGGATGCATATGTGAAATCCGTCACCGCCGTTCCGTTTAAATGAAGCTTATCGGAGGAAGTGTATTTTGTAACGGTAAAGTCGCTTTTTGCCGCGCTGTTTGTATACTGCGGTGCTGCTGCGCTCACGGGCGCGTCCTGCGCAAAGTTAACGCTCGATTTAATTTCTGCCGTTGCGGTACCGCTTGTGAGCGGCAGCACATCATCAGCCGTAATACCGTTTACCGTGGTAACGGTGATGTTATTTATAATCAAACCGCCGTCCTTAAAGAGTCTGCCCTGGAACTTCAAAACGGGGTTTTGACCGAGAACATCTTCGGTAACGTCAACCGAATATGCAGGAATTACACTGCCATCCGTTTTGTATAAACGTCTGTCGTCGGCAAACTGCGTATAGTATATTTTGCCCTCGTCGCTTTTGTATTCAAAAAGTCCGCGCAAGGTAACCTTGTCGCCTTTTTTTACAGTGTTCGCTTTGCCTTTTGCATCGGTTACTTTAACTCGTCCGCCGTCGGCACTTCTGCCGTAAACACCGTAGTGCTGAATACCTGTTATATATCCTATATTTTTACTTCCGAGATACATATTCGGCAAAAACAGCTGGCCTACATCGCCTATCCACGTCATATCCTGATTATACGTAATATCAACCGAAACAAGCATTGCGCCCTTTGTAAAATCGAATGTATCGTTAAATTTATAAGAAACGTTTCCTAAACCCGTCGTTCTGTTGCTTGCATAAAGCAAGCCGTCCGACTGTTTTGTTAATGTAACATTGGCTGCATCACCGTTTGTAAATTTTGCAGTGTCTAAATCCGCACATTCCGCCATTGCAAACTCTCTTGCCGGTTTTTCGCCCGTTGTGATGTATGTTTTTACAACATCGCCGACGGTGATTGTGTATTCCGTGCCTGTTGCAAGGTTGTTTTCACCCAAGTCTATTGTGTAAACGTTGTCAAGTTTTTGAGATGCTATGCTTATTCCGTCACCCTCGATTTTTACACCGTCCGCCCCTATAGTTTCGGCGTCTTTATACGACAGTGTAAATTCAAGTTTCTTGGTTGCGGACGGAAGTTTGCCGTTATCGAGCGTAACATACGCGCCGACCGCGTCATAAAGATGCGTTTCTCTTACGGGAGTTGTCGTTCCGCTGTGCAAAAGTCCGTACGGATTTTCAACAGTTTTGCCCGAAAAGCTTTTTACCGCGTCGGGATTTGTAAGTTTAAAAATAAAGAAATCCGTTGTTGCACTCTGTTCAAGCCAGTTTCTCAATACTATCGAGCCGGGATAGTTTTCTGTGTTCTTTGTTGTAACCGGTTTTCCGTTTAAAAGGAGCTTATCGTCAGCCGTATATCTTGTAAGGGCGTAATCGTCAGCCGTTGTTGTGTTGACCGATTTCTGATATGTAAAAGTTTTGTCGTAATTTGCATCGTCAACAATGTTCAAAGTTGCGGTTTTATTAGAAATATATGCGCCGTTATCAAGCGAAATATTGCCCTCCTGACGTATCATCAAATCGTCGATAGTCGCCGTTTTTCCGCTTCCTACATAAAATCTGAAAGTCATAGATGAACTCATAGCGTCGCCCATACCGCTCGCCCTTTTGAGTTTATACGAAAACTGTGTTCCGTCCGCTTTTAAAAGCGGTTTTGAATCTGCAAACTGGTTAACCGTAAGAATTTGATTTTCGGAGTCGTAATCAAGCAAAACCTGAATAATATGCCAAGTGTTAAGCTTATATGTTGATGTGGACGCTGTTTCTTTTAATCCATTCTCATTGCCGACAACAGTATTCTGTGCCAAATCCGCACTTGCATTGTTTTTTTCAAGACCCATTATTTTATTGCCGTCCCACAATTTCGGCATAACAACCATATCAACATCGGGACTTCCTATATGAAGTGCGCCCCAAGCCTTTGCAGCGGCCGACGCTTTAATTCTATATGAGAGAAGAATAGGTCCTTTTGTGAAATCCACCGTTCCGAGGCTTACATATCCGTATTGACCGCTCGCCGAGGTAGTCACCGTATCGGAACCGTCGGAATTATGTGTCACCGTTGCTTTGCTCGATGCTGTAAGTCCCTGCGACGCAAAATTCTCATACCAAAAGTAATTTCCGCTTGAGTCGCTTTCGCTTTGTATCGCCGCAAAAGATGTAAAAGATACAATCTGCATAATAACAAGACTTACGGACAATACCTTTAACAATAATTTTTTCATCTTTTTTACCCCCAAAATTTAATTTCTTATGTAAAGCCTTTTAAAGAGCGAACTGTTTTTGCTTGAAACAATGCCGTCGCCCAGCGCAAGATAGCCTACCCTGCCGACGCCGTCGTTTTCGTTTACAACCATCGCAAATTTAAGCTCCGTTCCGGGCTCTATGTTCACCTTTTCAACCATAAGACTGCTCCACGGGATTTTAACTTCATAATACGTGTGGAGTCCGTCTACTACAACTGCCGCCTCGCCGCCGTCGATTTTTGTGTAGTCGCCATCTCCCTTAAAGCGCGTTTTATGACGGTACAAAATAACTTCTCCGTCAGCCTCGCCGACTGCAATTTCTTCAAATTCCGAACGTGAAAGCTCGTCTTTCGGGTCGTAAACAACCGCAAACTGTATACTGTCCATCTGCCATATGTTAACGGGTGTAACGCCCGTCGAAAAATGCTTGTTGTCCAAAACGTCGGCATAAAGATAGAAATTCTCGTCGTCCCATTTTACGGCGGTGCGCGCGCTTAAATCGTCCGCGCCCTGATACACACTGCCGAGGCTCAAAAGACTGTGGAACTGGTCGCTTCGGTTAAGGTTTATAAATCCTTCTGTCCACTCGCTTCCGTCGCCGTCAATTTTTACAGGCTCTTTCGCCTTGAGCGCCGCACTGAAGTTATAGTTTCCGCTTCGGTAACTGCCCATTTTGGTTTCCTCATCTGTGACAAAGCCTATTTCTATAACCTTGTCCTCCGAAACGAGCGAAACGGGCAGCGGCAAGTCAACATTTTTTGTTTCGCCTTTTTTAACCGTAACATTTACGTTTTTTATTTTTTCCGTCCACTCTTTGGGCGTCAAAACCGTAAGATAACCGCTTATATCTTTTGTATCCGACAGGTTTGTGAGCGTGCACCTCATCGTCCAGCCGTTTTCCTGCGGTATAAGCGTGGTTGAAAGCTCCGCGTTCTCCTTATACGAAATATAAAGATTTCCGTTAAAGTAAACGTTTTCGTCATCTGACAATACAAGCCGTACGCGTTCACTGCCCTTTAGGGCATCTCCGCCGTTTATCGTCAAAAATCCTTTTTCACCGCTTATTTTATCCTCGGCGATATTAAGTGAGCTTTCTTCATAAGGAATGATTTTTGCACTGACTGTTTTTCCCGTGTAATTTACAATCGGGATTTTTATCTCCTCGCCGTAAACCGCGTTTATCTCGGTGTACGGCGGAAAAACTCCGCCAGTAACACGTGTGAACGATTTAAAATCGCCCTCGATATATTTAATGCGCTTGCTTAAATCAAAACTGTAAATTCCGTTTACACCGCTTATTTCTTCTTTGTTGCCGTAAGCGTCGTAAAGCGTAATTTTATCCGTTCCGAGGTCAAGCGTCACAAGCTCGCCGTTTTTGCGGTTTGAAAACAGCATTGCGGTCTGCTTGCCTGTCGATTTGCTTTTACTGCGGATAATCTTGCCTGTTTCGCCTATGTTTATGCAGTCTGAGAATTCCGCGTCGTGATAAAGCATATTCATATTGCTTATGATAAGGTAACCCGGTTTTGCCGCATATGAAACGGTGTACGGAAGCTCTGTATCAAACTTTCCGCGGACCATACCGAAGTTCGACTCTCTGTCTGCTCTCGGCGCATTGTCCTTATCGAGAAAACAGTAGAAATAAAACCTGTCCGAAAGCTTTTCCTGCATTATCATAGCGTAAGACTGCGCGTTATACATACCCTGGTCAATGTCGGTGTTAACCTCCTCGTAATGCGAGGAATATCCGTATTCCGTTATCCATATCGGAATGTCGCCCATACCGTAATCCTCAAACATCTTTTTTACCTTTTTGAGGTTTACCGTCGTGTTGTAGGTCAAAGGGTTTCCGTACCACTGATACGGATGCACCGACAATACGTCCATATCCGTTGCGCCTGCTTTTAAAACTTCTTCAATCCACGCATACGGCGCGCCCGACGTGTTAAGTCCCACAACGGGAATGTTCGGATTTACCGACTGTATTGCCTTTTTCGACGCAATATACATTTTTGCGTAGTCCGACGCAGGGCGGTTCTCCATATTAAAACTGTGGTTCGGACCAAGATTGTACTCGTTCCAGATTTCAAAACATTCTACCGTATCGCCCAGAAGATTTGCCATCATCGCGCAATAGTCGCTCCAGCGCCGCAGACCGTTCTCGGTATAAGGCGGTGTGCGCTCGATTTCGCTGAAATTATATGCCGCACCCATCCATGACGCCGAATGAAGGTTTGCATCAATGTTAAGTCCTGCGTTTTTGAACGCTCTGAACAGCGACTTATACCCCTCGGCTATCGCGACGTTTGTAATTTCATAATTGACCGCGCTTTTTCGCCAGTTGTAGTAATAGCACATCATTCTGACGTTTGGTATGCCTGCATTTTTGGCAAGGCGCGCAATCTGCGTATCTTTGGGGCTTAACAGTGCAATCTGCACTCCGCTTTTGGGATTTACCGTTTTGCCCTTATCCGAATGAACATACGAAAACTCGCTTGCAAGTCTGCTGTAAATTTTCTTTTCACGGCAGTATGCCTCAACGTCAACCGTGTAAATGCCGAATTTGTCAACGTTAAATGTTTTTGTGTGCCTTTCCTCCTCGGTAAGCGGAGCAAGGGTAAAACTTTCGGTCATTGTGTTTACGGTTTTTCCGTCAATATCCTTTACGGTATATACAACGTCCAAAGGATATGCGCCGTCATACTGATTTTGTATCGGGTAATTTACGTTTGAAAACGTAACGCCGAATTCTATACTTTCGCCGTCATAGAAAATGTTTCCCAAATTCTCGTCCGACGGTGAATTTTTTATTTCTATTCTGCTTGCGGTTTCAAGACGGTACACCCTTATTTCCGAAATAACCGCCTTTGAACCGCGCGAATATTTCATAGTATCGCTGTAAACGCCCACGCGCATATCAAAACCGCCGAGGGTGTCCGCAAAAGTGGGATTATCCAAAAACCAGCAGTATGTCTGCCAGAGTCCCGTTCCGCCGAAAATAAGATATTCTCCCTCTTTTGTTTTTACCTCCTTGTTGAGCGACGGTTGGGCATACTCGCCCGACGCGTCCTGATGATAAAGGGGCTGATAGTCCATTGCGGAATATTCCATAGAAAGGCTTGAAAGTTCGTCATTGTCGAAATAATCAACCTCAACCGCGTAGCTTGTGCCATCCTCGACAAGATATGCCGTATCTTTGTCTACATTTATGTTTATATAGCGTGCGCTCTCTCCCTTGTCGGGGTCGAGCGTCCAGCCCTCTTTTCCGAGCGCTCTTGAAACTTCGATTGATGTATCGTCACCCATTTGTGCCGTCATTTTATACATTTCGCACTTCTCGCCGAATTTTGCATATGCGATTAAAGTGCGCTCTATGCTTTCGTTTTGCCAGCCTCCTTTAAGGCGCGACGTATGCGCATATTCCGTTTCAACGGCATATACAAAACCGCCCGGAAACGCCGAAAAGCAAAGCAAAAGCGCAAGTGTTACCGAAATTAAACGTTTAATGGCATATCACCCCTTTACCGCGCCTATCATAACGCCTTTTACAAAGTGTTTCTGAACAAAAGGATACATAACAAGCACCGGCAGACTGCTTACAACAATAAGCGAATATTTCATCAAATCCGCCAATCCCTGTTTTGATGTCATAGAGTCAAAGTCCGTAACCATAGCGGAATCAATCTGATTTGCTATGAGTATGTTCCGAAGAACAAGCTGGAGCGGATATAGGCGCGAATCGGTGATGTATAAAAATGCGTTAAAATAAGAATTCCAATGCGCCACCGCATAATAAAGCGTTATAACCGCAAGAACGGGTCCCGACAGGGGCAAAAGGAGTTTGAAGAAATATCTGAAATCGTCGCAACCGTCTATTGTTGCCGCCTCAAAAACTTCGTACGGAATACTGCTTTCTATAAATGTGCGCGTGATGATAAGGTTGTAAACCGACAGCGCACCGGGAAGTATCATTGCAAGCGGAGTGTTTAAAATTCCAAGCTCGCTTACTATGATGTATGTGGGTATCATACCTCCCGAAAAAATCATAGTGAACGTGAAAAGGAACATCAGCGCTTTTCTGTGAGGAAGGTCGCGCCGTGACAGCGGATATGCCGCCATCATTGTGAGCGAAATGTTTATAAGCGTTCCCGCAAATGTGTAAAATATTGTGTTTCGGTAGCCTATGAGCACCTCGTTTGTCTTAAATACCGTTTTGTATCCCTCAAGGCTGAAATCGACCGGAAGAAGAAAAACTCTGCCTGCCATAACCGCCTCTTTTGACGAAAAGGACGACGAAACGATAAACACCAACGGCCAAAGCACAATTACAAAAACTATTGCCATTATTATATTTACAACTATGTAAAAAATGCGGTCGTCCGCCGAAAGCTTAACTTTTTTGTTTGTCATTGCCAAAATTCTCCTTTACCATAAACCGCTTTCGTTATACTTTCTCGCAAGCTTGTTAACCGTTACAACAAGCACAAAGTTTATAACGGAGTTGAAAAGTCCTATCGCAGTGGCATAAGAATAGTTTCCGCCTCCCGACGAAATACCCTCTTTGTAAACATAAGTTGAAATAACCTCACTGAACCTTAAGTTGACGTTATTCTGCATAAGGAATATTTTTTCAAATCCCAAATTCATAAGCTGACCTATGTTGAGTATAAGAAGTATAACAACCGTCGGCATAATGGCAGGAATGTCGATACTGAAAACACGTCTTAATCTTGACGCGCCGTCCACCTGCGCCGCCTCGTGCAAATCGGGAGACACACCCGAAAGAGCGGCGATATAGATTATGGAATCCCAGCCCATATTCTGCCATACGCCCGACCAAACGTACATATGAAGAAACGACGCGGGATTTGTCATAATGTCGGGCGCGTTCGCTCCGTTTAATATTTTGTATATGTTTCCGTAAAGTCCCACATACGGGTTGAAAAACTGGTTTAACATACCCACAAGCACGACAACCGATATAAAGTGAGGCATATATATAACCATCTGCGTTGTTTTCTTAAAATACTTGTTCTGCATTACGTTTATGCAGATTGCAAGTATTATCGGCACGGGGAAACGTGCAATCAGAGAATATATCGAAAGCACAAATGTGTTTCGTATAATTCTTAAAAACTGATACGAGTTTATAAACTTTTTAAAATATTTAACCCCTGCCCATGGCGAGCCGAAAATACCCTTTGCAACGTCAAAATCTTTGAATGCAATCTGAAGTCCTGCCATAGGGCCGTACGCAAACACTATTATGTATAAAACGGGAAGCAGTAAAAAAACATATAACTGCCAGTACTTTTTATATTTTAAAGGCGCTTTAATTTTTCTGTTTGTGCAAATATCTGTTTTCACATAAAATCTTCCTTTTGCTATTTATTTGTCCTTTCATACGCTTTTTGAGCGGTTGAAACAAGTCTTTCCACACCGATTGATTTAAGTTCTTTGATATACGAATCCCATTTTGCGTCAACGTCAAGGTCGCCGATTATAAAGCGCGTTATCATATCGTTTTTATACGAATTGATGTTCTGCTGAATTTCGTTAACCTCGTCGGTTTCCTCTTCGGTGTAAATGATTTTTGTTATATATTCTTTCGGTATTTTTTCTTTGTAGCTTTCAAGCTTGTTTGCAATTTCAGTTTCAAAGATGTTGCTTCCGTTTTCAACCGTTGAGAATGAAAGAGCATAACTTCTGTAACCGGGCGCGGCGTTCTGCCAATGTGAATTTTGCGGAGCGCCCCACGCGAGAACGGGATTGATTTTAGCCTCATATCCCATATAGTCAAACATACTTTTCTGACCTGCCGTCGGTTTGAGCCAGTCCGTTCCCTCTTTTCCGAAACGCGACCATATTGTCATTTCCTCGCTCATCATAATGTCTGCCATTCTGAATGCCGCCTCGGGATTTTTGCAGTTTTTCGTTATAAAGAAAGAGTTTACGGGGATGCTCGGCGCATATACCGCATACCCCGTGCCGTTCTCCTGTGTAAGAGGCGGAAGAATTTTATAACCGTTCTGTCTTTCGTCCGATCCGATTAAATATGTCGGCGCCATTGTTGTGAACGTTCCTACCTGTACCGCATTGGGGTTCTGCACCGTCTGACGCGACTGTGCGCCTGCCGACGTAAACGACGACGGCGACAGCAAGCCCTCTTTGCAGAGTTTGCTCATATATTTTATTGCCTCTTTGTATTCGTCCTGAACGTATGCCGCCTTGATTTTTCCGTTTTCAACATAGAGATAATCGCTCTGCGGATTGATGGGCAAAAATGCCGCGCTTAGGTAATCCAAAAACCAGCTTTCACCGCCGTTTGTCGCACCGAGCAGAGGAATTTCGTCCGCAATACCGTTGCCGTTCGGGTCTTTTTCTTTAAACGCTTTTAAAACGTTATAAAAATCGTCTGTGGTTTTGGGTGTTTCAAGTCCGAGTTTTTTAAGCCACGGCTCGTATATCCACATACGGTAGCCGAGCTCGTTCTGCATAATTTTAAGGTATTTCGGAACAACGTATATATTACCGTCAACCATTGTAATCATTTTTTCGAGATTGGGTTCTTCCTCCATAACTTTCTTTATGTAATAGGAGGAATTTTTGTAGTAATTATTGAGCGGAACTATAAATCCCTTTGACGCATAGCGCGAAATTGCACTGTCGCTTAACGGAACGTTTATAATTACGTCGGGCAAATCCGCTCCGCCTGCCGAAATCATAAGCTCAACCTTTTGCTTTGCCTCGTCCGACGACGAAGGAAGATAAGAAAACTCAATGTCGCAGTTCATTTTTTCCTTTATCGCCTGTGTGTAAAGGTTTGTGTCATAATCGGTAACAAGGGGGTCTTTCGGTATTCCGATTTTTAAGGTTATTTTGTTTTTGCAAACGGGAAATTCGCCCGGCGCATTAAGATTGGTATCGGCAACATACTCGCCTGCATTTGAAACGCTTGCATTGTCGGAATTTTTTCCGCACGCCGAAAAAGTTGTCACAATCGCGGTCATAATTGCAAGAGCCTTGTAAATTTTTCTCATAGAAATTTTCCTTTCTTTTTTATTCTTTCTTATAATAAAATTTTATCATTAAGCCGTGTTCCGGTCAATTTGAAAAAGAATACCGCGGTCGTAAAATTATAACCGCAAACCTATCTTACCGCCAGTATTACAGGCTCTCCGAGCGGTTTTAAGCCCGTCATATCCCAAAGATAAAACTTGACATATGCGTTTTGGATGCCTGAATTTATATCAAAATCAAAAGCATAGTTTCCCTCTTTGTCAACCTTTGCTTTTTCAATTTCGGTGTCATTTTCCGCATTTGATATAACCGCAATCAGCATTTCGTTTCCCGAAAGTTTTTTTGTTTTTCCTATGCCGATATATACGCTCGGTTTGACCGTTCCGTTATCATTCTTGATGTCAGCATTGCTCAAAGTTATTCCGTCGGCAAAAGTTATTTCGGTGAGATAATCGGAAAGCGTATAACTGCTTTTTGTCACGGTTTCTCCGCCGATAACGGCATTTTTGCCGATATTCGGCATAATGCCTATCACATTTTCACCTTTTGACACAACACTTCCGCCCTCGCCCGATTTTACAATAAAATTGCAAAACGGCTCGAAAACATCATCATAGCCCGTCACATCGCCGAGATATTTTATTTTTTCGTCATACGAATTTTGAGAAAATATAACAACCGCGGTTTCGCTGTCCTTTTGGTTTGCCGTTCTGCTGCCGCCGAAAATTCCCGCATTGAGCCTGTTTGTGCCTTTCAAGTCGCCGAGTGTTACGATTTTCTCATTTTTGCCGACCGTTACGCACGCCGTACCGCTGACACTGCAATCACCTTTCCAGCTCCCCGTCCAGTCGTTGTAACAACCGCCGTAAATTCTTCTTAAAATTTCGCCGTCCGTAACGCTTACATCGGTGTTTCCGATAAAATCGGCGCAGTACGAACCGCCGAACACCGACTCTGCCGTGCCTCCCTCGATGCTTATATGCGAGTTGCCTTTGTGAACGGTCTTTTCGTCGGCGCTTCCGCCGTAGATGTTCATAATGCGTCCGCCCTTTTGCGTTATGTGCGTATCACCCAGAACCTCCGCGCCTATTCCGACGCCCGAAACAACCGCGCACACACCGCCGTAAAATTCGATATACGAACCTCCGCCGACAGTTGCACCGCTGTTTTTTCCTCCGCCCGAAATCCAGCTTTTGTAATAGTTTGAATTGTCATCATTTGCGGAAAATTTTTCGTTCATTCCGTAAATCTTAATGTGCGTATCGCCCGTTACCGCCGACTGCTCGCCTCCGCCGTATATTCTTCTGTATATACCGCTTTTAACGGTTACATCGGTACTTTCTACGGTGTGGTTTATCGAATGTCCGCCGAACACGTCAATCGGGTTGTCCATTGTTAAATTCTCGCCGAACACAATTTTGTTTCCGCAGGCAAAAATTTTGTTAACTTTCGCATTGTAGTCCGAAAGGTCGGACGCAAGCGTGTTAAACGTCATATTTTCAAACGTAACCGAAAAATTAAAGTGCACCCCGACGGCTTTTGTAAAATCAAGCCCGCCGTCAATTTCGCCGTTTTCGGGATTTTTTCCGCTTATTGTGACATTTTCGGCATCGCAGTTATACCACGCACCGTTCGGAACAGACACAATATCAGAAAGAACAATCATTGCATTGTCCCCGCATACCGAAAGCGCCTTTAAAAGCGTTTTGTACGGCGCGGTTTTGCTTCCGTCCGCGCTGTCGTTTCCGTTTTGCGAAACATATATCACACGGCGCAGATTTTCGTTTGAAAAAAGCTTGTATCCGCTGTCAAACTGCGAAATCGGTATGCCAATCGCATAATTTCCGTTTTCGTCCGCGGTTGTTTGATTTATATATCCTATATCATCAAAATCGGGCAGACTGTAATTTCCATTATCTTTCACCGTCATAACGGTTATCATTTTGCCGAAATCTGTTTTTCCCGAAAATGTTATCATTCCCTCGGCATAAGCCGACGGACACAAAAGCGTCAATATAACAACCAAAGCACAAAACTTTTTCATATTTATACTCCTATTTCACTTCGTCAAAAACACGTACGTGGTCAACCACAAATTCGTCGGGCAAAACGGCATGCAAAAGCTCGTCAACGGGCTTTCCTGCCCACACGTTTCCGTGTCCGTCGTCACCGCAGTTTTCGCCGAAAGCCCTGTGATAACCGTGGCACTCGGTGCTGACGAGGATAAATTCCTCGGTGTTGCTGACGGGCATATCGGGCGCGCCCTGAAAACCGACCTTTTCGCCGTCCATATAAAACGTATATCCGTCCTTGTTCCAGTCAACGCCGTAATAGTGCCAGCCGTCCGCGGTTTCCTTAAACGGGTGCTTAAAATGTCCGGGCCATACCGAATTTTTTCCGTATCCGCCGTAGCCGTTTCCGCAAAGCATAATATTATCGGTGTGCTGTCGGTAATTTTCCATAATATCGGTTTCCACACCGCACGCCGACGCGTCGGGCGACGAACCTATTCCGGGCGCCTGAAGCCAAAACGCTGCGTGCCAGCCGGGATTTTTCGGCAGACGGCATCTTATTTCATAATAGCCGTATTTATGCATAAACTTTGCCCCTTCAAACTTGCCGAAAGGCCAGAAACCGTCGCTGTCTTTCGGTATATCGTATGTAAGCGAGCCTGTTTGAAGGTGTCCCGAAAAATAATTTCCGTCTTTTTCGATAAGCTTTATATGCAAGTTGCTCTTGCCGTCAACCTCCACGCCTTCTTTTGTGAATGTGGGCGACTTTTTGCCCCAAAAATACAGTCTGTAATTCCATTTGCTCTCGTCAAGTTTGTCGCCGTCAAATTCGTCGCTCCATACAAGAGTCCAGTTTTTCTCTTTCGGAAGATAACTCGGCGCGTGATTTTCTACTTTGTAACTTTTCATTTTTCTTCCTCCCAGTCTGCAAATTTACCGAATGCAATAATAAGCGGTGTATCCTTTACCGGCATATTTGTAAGCGTATACATACCGTTTTTGTCGCGTTTTAATATTTCATCGGGGATTTTATAAACGCTTCCGTCCATAACGTCGATAACATAAATATCGTCGTATTCCGAATAGATTTCCATAGAAACCGTGCTTTCAAACGATGTCGTCATAATATCGGACGGATACCAGTATACAAACGCTTTTCCGCCGTTCTTTTTAAATCCGCCCGTCACGCACTTGTTACGCTCAATGTCATATTTAAAAATGCGCTCCGATTTTTGCGGAACAAACATCGCGGGAATATCGCAAAGCTCGTAATCATCGGCAAAGACCGACGCGATATTTTGCAATGTGTAATACGACTTTTTCGGCGCATACTCGCCTATCGACCTGCCGTTTTCGTCAAATTCCGCGCCGAGAACACCGAAATATCCGTAATCGAGATACGAATTTACGTCGCCCACTTTTCCGCCGAGCGCCTCAATCATATCCATACACGAAAAATACGACGTGAAATGCACGTTTGTGATAAGGTCGGCTATTGTGTGGCGCGCAAGCTGTTTCGCCTGTTTTTCGGGCGTCCAACAGCCGCGCCAGAGCGCACCGTGACCGCCGCCGCGCGACTGCGAACCCGACTCGCCCTGAATAATGTCAATGTTCGGATTGTAGCTTTGCGCGAGCGCTTTAAGCGCCTTAACACGTTCAAACACCAAAGTTTCGTCCGCCGTGTATTCGTGGAACGAAATAAAATCGAGATACTCTCCCATTCCCGTTGCAAAAGCGTCGTTTATAAAGGTTATCGGGCGCAGACAAAGCGCACCGCCGATAGTTTTGGCGTTTGGATTTGCGCTTTTTATGGTTTTTGCGGTTTCGCGCGTGAAAACGCCGAGTTCCGTTCCGCTTACTCCGTGTTTCCAGCACCATTCGCCGTCAGGCTCGTTCCATATTTCAAAATACGAAACACGTCCCTCATAGTGCTTTACAACTGCACTTACGTAATTTTTCCAAGCCTGTTTTTGCTCATCGGTGAAAATCGGCGGACAACCCACCGCACCGAATATTTCCTTTGCCATACCGCCGTAAAGAGCATTGCCGTAGCATAAACAAATCCACGGCGTAAGACCGAGGTTTATAAGGCTGTCCACAACCTTGTCGAGCCACTTAAAATTATATACTCCCTTTTCGGTTTCCGTCCTCTGCCAGCCCGACTGTATGCGAACCCATTTAACGCCGAGCTTTCCGAGTTTGTCGTAAGCCTTTTCGGGGTCGAACACGTCGCGGTCGAGTTTTTCAAAGCCGATGCCTATTTTTGAGCTTTTCACCTCGAGTGACGTTTTTGGTTTTATTTTTCCTGTCTTAATAAGTCTGTCCATTTGCAAAACCTCCGTTTTTATAGGTTAATTCTAACATTCACAGTCATTTTGCGTCAATCCGAAAAATATAACCATAATAGGAAATTTATAACCGCAGACGTTCAAAAAACTCCCGTATAACGCCTCATTCCAACCGCTGCCTGCGGGGACAGTCTGGACTGGAAAGATTTAGCGCCCGAAACGATCATCGACCGTGTGACGACAAAAGTTAAGCCCGGCTCAATCGTTCTTTTCCACAACGCGGCGAAAAACACGCCTGCGGCACTGCCGAAAATTTTGGAAAAGCTTATAGCGGACGGCTACAAAATCGTTCCCGTATCCGAAATCATCTACAAAGAAAATTTCTCGGTAGACGTGAGCGGAAAACAAATTCCGAACACCGTCAGCACGGGCAGTATAGATTAAAATTTCAACTTGCGGTCACTCAAAACAATTCCGAAAAATGTTGACATTATTGTCAAACGGTGTTATAATCTGTTGTATAAAGTTGGATTTAGTTGGAGTTGATTGCAAATGTTTGCAGATGTACGAAGAAAAGAAATATGCAATATTTTAAAAGAAAAATCTGCGGTAAAAGTTACATATCTTTCCGAAAAATTCGGTGTTTCGATAGAAACAATCCGCAAAGATTTACTGTTTCTTGAAAAAAACAACGAGCTTTCGCGAGTCCACGGCGGTGCTGTACTAAAACCGTCGGCAGACCGATATATTGATTTTCCGTCGCGTATTGAAGAAAAAAAACCGCAGAAAAACGAAATTTCGCGCATTGCGTCAAAATTTGTGCAAAACGGCGACATTATCGCTATGGACTGCGGAAGCACGGCGCTTGAACTTATCGAAGTTTTAAAGGAAAAGCTGGACTCTCTCACTGTTGTCACCCACTCTCTCGACGTATTTTTGCGCGCGTGCAACTACAAAAATTTCAACGTCATTTTGTGCGGAGGATTTTTCGACCGCGCCGAAAATGCGTTCTACGGCGACTTTGCGTTAAAAATGCTCGGCGAAATAAGGGTTTCAAAAGCGTTCATATTCCCGAGCAGTATATCTCTCGGCAACGGAATTTTTGAGCATCTTCCCTACCTCTCGCAAATGCAGAGGGAAATAATAAATTCGTCCGACGAGGTTTATATACTCGCCGACAGCAGTAAATTCGGCAAAAGCTCGCTTGTTAAAACGTGCGATATAAACGAAAAATTTACATATATCAGTGATTCTTCGCTGTCGAATGAAATAAAAGAAATCTACAAATCCAACAATATCCAAATAATTACAAGCGAGGAATTTTAAAATGGAAAAAATCACGGACAAAAAACAAGTTTTGAGTGCGTCGCTTCTTTTTATGTTTCTCTACCTCATAAGCTACGTTACGCGCATTAACTACGGCGCGGTAATATCCGAAATATGCGCCGCGGAAAATATGCAGAAATCGCTCGTGTCGCTCGCGCTTACAATGAGCGCGGTAACATACGGAACCGGTCAGCTCATAAGCGGATTTTTAGGCGACAGATTAAACCCCAAAAGGCTTATTTTCGGCGGACTTTTGCTCACTGCCGCGACAAATCTTATAATACCCGTTTGCACATCGCCGTATCAAATGGCGGCAGTTTGGGCGGTAAACGGCTTTGCGCAGGCGTTTATGTGGCCTCCGCTGGTTAAAATTATGGCGACGCTTTTCACGTCGGAGGACTACAAAAAAGCGTGCGTAATCGTCACCTGGGGAAGTTCGTTCGGCACAATCGCGGTTTACGCATTGTCACCGGTCTGCATATCACTTTTCGGCTGGAGAGGCGTGTTTGTTGTGTCGGCATTTTTCGCCGTTCTTATGTCGGTTATATGGATGAAAAAGTGCCGTTTTGAAAACGGCAGCACACATTTTGTCACAAATAAAATTACCGAAACAAACGAAAAATTCGGTGTAAAATACCTTGTGCTTATGGGACTTATTATGCTTGCAATCGTGCTTCAGGGTATACTGCGCGACGGCGTGACAACTTGGATGCCGTCGTACATATCGGAAACGTTTAACCTCGACCGCCGTGCCGCAATTTTAACGGGCGTGATACTTCCGGTTTTCAGTATCGGTGCAATTCAGTTAACGTCAGTGATATACCGAAAATTTATAAAAAGCGAGCTTATGCTTGCATCGGTTGTATTTTTCGCAGGATTTATTTCCGCGCTTTTGCTCTTTTCGGTAAACGGAAAAAGTGCACCGTTTTCAATTCTGTTCTCCGCGGTTTTAACCGCTTGTATGTACGGTGTAAACATTGTTATGACGTGTATGGTACCGCCGTATTTTGCAAAATACGGCAACATATCGTTTATGTCGGGTCTTTTAAATTTTTGCACGTATATCGGCAGTGCGGCATCTGGCGCGGGACTTGCGCTTTTCTCCGAAAAATTCGGCTGGAGCGCAACCATCGTTTTGTGGGCGGTAATCGCACTTGCGGGCGGTTTAATCTGCCTTGCGGTGACAAAACCGTGGAATAAATTTAAAGAAAATTAAACATAAAAAGAGAAAACTAAGCTGATAAAAAGGACTTTGCAATGCAAAGTCCTTTTTTAAATAAATTTTAATGATTATTGCAACATATCTCTTATTTTCATTGCCGAACGGGCAAGGTCTTTCATTCCGTCGAAAACGTTGTCTTTATTATAATCTTTAAGATACTGATCCGCTTCAAGTGTGAGGTACCCGTTATACCCTATTTCTTTCAGTGCGCGCGCAGCCGCGTCAAAATCAATCTGCATAGAAAACGGAATTTGATGCGAGTCGTGACGCTTGTCGTTGTCGTGGATATGAAGTGCGCAAAGCCTTTTTCCGAGCGCTTTTATCATTTCGGGCGCACTTGTGTTAGCGCCGAGCATTTCAGCGTGACCTATATCAAGGCACGCAACGAAAAACTCGTCGTTTACCGCGTCAAGATGCGCATTAAAGCTTTCGGGAGTCATACAAGCCGCAAATTTAACACAGTCTTTTTCAGCGTCCCAGTTCCACATATTTTCCGTTGCAATTTTAACACCGCACTGCTTTGCAAACGGCAAAAGCTCGTTGAACATTTCGGTGTTTTCCTCCACCGACGCTTTGTTCATCGGGTGGATTATGCAGATTTTTCCGCCTGCCTCGGCAGTGCACTCAATCGAGCGTTTTAAATACGAACGCATTTCGGGTATATGCGTCGGAAACGGCGCGTGCGACTGGTTGCACTCTATCCCGTTGTCCTCGCCTATTTTCTTAAGCCTTCTCGCAAACGCAAGATAATTTTCACCGCACAAGGGGTGATTTGTTTTAATTATGCTCTTTCTGTCACTGCTTACGTGCACCATGTCAAACATAGAAAAATCCCACGCGTCAAAGCCTGCCTTTGCATAATATTCCACCGCTTTTTCCTCGCCGATTATCTTTGCCGCAGAGTCTATTTCGGTTGAAATTTTAAGCATCTTAAACATCTCCTTTTATCCTCAATGTTTTTAAATATTCCTTTGTTTCGGGCGAAATTCTGAAACTTTCGACTGCTTTTTGTATGGTTTTGTTGTGAACCCACCTCGGAAGTCTTTTCTCCGTTAAATATTTTATCACAAAATCATACTGCTTTGCAAGCGCAGTTGCAAAATACCACGCAGTCATCATATTTATATAATACTCGTCCGAGCGGATTTGCGAAACGGTTTTGGCATACTCCTCTTTAAAATTTTCATCGAGATAATACGACATCAAAAGCCCTGTTCCGTACCGCACAGTATATGTTTTACCGCTTTTTATCCATTCGTCAATTTTGCCGATAAGCTTATCGGTATTTTTTGCAAAAACTTTCGGTTTAAACACATCGCAGGTCGCCCAGTTGTCGATATACGGCAAAAATTCTTCGGTTTTTGCAAGCGCAGTTGCAAAATCTTTCTCGTCCATAAGCAAAAATGCGTGAAGATTGTTTTCTTCATAATATTTATGCGGAAGCGAATTTAAAAACTTTTCCGCGCCGTCCTCCTTTGCGAAATCTTTTGCAAACTTTCGCAAAACGGGTGTTCTTATGCCGATTACACAGTCGGGATTTACCGTCGGCATAAGCTTTTGATGAAATTCTTTATACTCTTTATCCTGCAAATCAAAAAGCCGTTTTTGTAAATCTGTCATTCTTACCGCCTCAATATACAAACATCAGTGCGCCGTCGTCTATATCGGGCAAATCAACATAACCGTCCGTTATTTCAAGCTCTTTTTCTTCAAACGGCGTCATAAATTTCGCCGTTTTTCCGCCGAAATTAAGCTTTATTTTGTGCGATTTTATCGTCTTTTGCGTCGGGTGATTGCTCACAAATGCAACGATTTTGTATTCTTCACATTCTATAACGTCGGCAAACAAGTTTTTGTCAAACGTTTCTACAAACGGAATAAGTCCGGTCATTTCAACGGTATCGTCAATTTCCATACCGCCCCTGAAATCATCCACGGCGCGGTTTTTGGGCGGATTTGTCCAATCCCAAAACCCGTCAGCGCACATAGCCTCAAACGTGCCGGTAATATCGTGGAAAAATACTTTTGCTCCGTTTTTTGCAAAAGCGTCTATTTTTTCGGTTTCCACATCGGACAGCATATATTTTATCGGTACATAAAGCGCCTTAACGTCCAAAACATTTTTGTCCAAGTCGGACGCGCGCACAAAGTCAACGTTAAATCCGAGCTGATAAAGCTTTTTGCATATGCTCACCGTAATATACTGCCAAATGTTCACACCGCCCATAAGGTTGTCGGTCAGTGCGTCTGCATAAGCATAGCCGTAATCGGAATGAAGCACCGCGATATGCGTTCTTTTTTTCTCGCATTTAACAATTTTATCGGAAAAACCGTTAAGATATTTCAAAAGCTTAATGTCGCGGTCAAAAGCGTCGGTTTTTGTGCCGTCGGTATGCAGAAGTCCGCACACGTCGCCCTCGAGAACACCGTCGCGCGGACAGTCGCCTCTCCACTGATAATAGCAAATTCCCTTGTGTCCCGCGCCGATTATGGCATATGTAGACTGATAAAACTTTCTCGACGGCATTTTTGTTCTCGCGTCAAGCTCTGCCGCCCACGCGTGTTTTCCGCACAGTGCCGCCGCAGACTCCGAGAGATTTATTGTATGCTTTGCGCTGAAATAATCCACACCGTCAAAGTTTGTGTAAAGCGTTATGGATATTGAATCCATACCCTCGCACACCTCAAAAAAGCTTTCACCGCGGTCAGCGTTGTTATTTCCGCTCGAACTTACCGTCATACAGGTAAACGTTTCAATATCCTTTGCGCCGTCCTTTGACGCATCGGACGATTTTATGAGAAAATCGGAAAGCGCGCGCATCGAAAACAGCCTCCAGCGCACCCATTCTTCAATTTTTTCTTTATTCTGCGGACGTTTTTTAGGCGGATAATAATTTTTCGCCTCGTCTTTTGTCAAAACACCCGTTTTGACAAGGTGTTTTCTGTATGCATCAACCGCAAGAGGGTGATAATCAAACACACCGTTTGCAGGATAATGCGGTTCGTTGTATATCTGATAAGAAATGAGTGACTTAAACTTTAAATAATGCTCCGCAAGCGCCTTTGTGCAGTCGTAATTATCCTTTAAAATACCGTCGTGAAAAAACGTCGAGTGCATAAACGACGCCCAATCCTTGCACATTTCCTCGCCGTCGTTGTTAATCATAAGATAATCTTTGTTTCCGCGGATATTCATAACGTATCCCTGAAGCCTTATGCTAATGCCAAGGTCGTTTTTTTCAGCCTCGCGCGCCATATCATCAATAAACGGCGACGAAATTTCAACATTGCCGTCTTTGCCGAGCGAAATATCCGAAAGCGCCGCCGCACGCAGAAAATGAAAGCCCGACTCGTGCATAAGGCGCAAATCTTTTTTCATTTCGCCGGTTCTGTCAGCAGTCGGCGGAACAGGATATTTTGTAGGATAAAACGACGGATAATACGACACTCCGAATCCCATAATTGCCCTTCCGTCTTTATGGAGAATACCGTTTTTAAATTCGTAAGCCACAAAAATCATTCCTTATATTATAGGATATTTATAAAGCCATGCAGTATTTTACCATACAAATTAGTAAATGTAAACCGAAATATTGACAAATAATTGAATTATTTTGACCTGTGTGATAAAATATCTATCAATAAGAGGAGTGGAAATTATGAACATAAGAACCGCAAAGATTGAAGATTTGAAAGAAATTTTGGACATTTATAATTATGAAGTTGAAAACGGCATTTCAACGCTCGATTTGCACAAAAAAACATATGACGAGCAGAAAATCTGGTTTGACGCACACAATAAGGAAAATCACCCGTTAATAGTCGCCGAGGACAACGGGATAATTTTGGGATATGCCTCGCTCTCGCCCTACCGTGACAAGGAAGCATACAAAACAACCGTCGAACTTTCGGTTTATGTTTCGCCGAACTACAGAAAAATGGGTGTTGCAACCGCGCTGATGAGCGAAATTATAAGATACGCAAAAAAAGATGACGCCACACACACCGTTGTTTCGGTGATAACATCGGGAAACGAAGCAAGCTGTGCTCTGCACGAAAAATTCGGTTTCACATTCTGCGGAACGGTCAGACGCGCGGGAAAAAAATTCGGCAGATTTTTGGATATTGACAACTACTATCTTTTTACGGACGGTGAAAAACAATGATAGGACTCGGAACCTTGCTCAATTCCGCCGCAATAGTTATCGGCGGTATAATGGGCACGCTGGGCGGAAAATTCATATCCGAACGGTACAGAGATATACTTATTAAAGCAAACGCACTGTGCATTATGTTTATAGGCATAAGCGGTGCGCTGTCAAAAATGATGACGGTAAACGGCACGTCGCTTTCAACAAACGGCACGGCAATGATGATTGTAAGCCTTGTTTTAGGCTCGCTTATCGGCGAATTTTTCGACTTTGACGGGAAAATCAGCACGTTCGGTGAATTTTTGAAAAGAAAAACAAACAGCACCGGCGACAATATGTTTGTAAACGGCTTTGTCACCTCGTCCGTTACCGTGTGCGTCGGCGCAATGGCGGTTGTCGGCGCGGTTAACGACGGCATTTCGGGCGATATTTCGGTTCTCGCCGCAAAGTCACTGCTCGATTTTATCATTATATTCATTCTTTCGGCGGCGCTCGGAAAAGGATGTATTTTTTCGGCAATCCCCGTTGCAATTTTTCAAGGCTCTGTGACGGTTTTTGCGCATTTTATAGCGCCGTACCTCACAGATACGGCGCTAAACAACCTTTCGCTCACCGGCTCAATGCTGATTTTTTGCATAGGCGCAAATTTCGTGCTCGAGAAAAAATTTAAGGCGGCAAACATGCTCCCGACAATAGTTATAGCCGTGATATGGGCATTTATTTTTTGACGGGATAATACGTATACCCTGCTTTTTCAACGGTAGATTTGATAAGATTTTCATTAAGACTGCACTTTGAAAGAATATGTGCGGTCTTATTTTTCAAATCCGCGCGCGCGTAAACGCCGTCCATACCGTTAAAAGCATTTTCGACGCGCATTTTGCAGTGCGCGCAGGTCATTCCGTCAACACCGGCATAATATTCATAAGGATAGTTTTTTGCATTTGTGTCTTTCGGCTTTATTTTTATTTCACCGCCTCCGCTTCCGCAGCAGCCGCTGCTTATTTTTTTTCGGTAGCTTATTATTGAATAAACACAAATTGCCGCAAGTACAAGACAAATAATAACGGTAGACATATAAACCTCTCCTTTTCGTTAGCTTTAACTAACCAGATTATACCCCTGTTTTATGCCCGTGTCAAGCCGGTTGGAAGATGATTTTAAAAATTTTTTATTTTTTTATCAAAAAACTATTGACAAATTAAAAATTTGCGGTATAATAATATTAGTAATCGTTATCAATAATAATTTTTAAAAATTTTAAAGGAGATGTTTTTTATGAAAAAATTTGTATGTCCCGTTTGCGGTTATGTTCACGAGGGTGACAATCCCCCGGCTAAATGTCCTCAGTGCGGTGTTGACGGCTCGAAATTCACAGTTATGGAAGAGGGCAAATTGAGTTTTGCGTGCGAGCACGTTATCGGCGTGGGCGCAAAAGATAAAATCGACGCTGAAGTTTATGAAGGTCTTAAAGCTAATTTTGAAGGCGAGTGCACCGAAGTCGGTATGTATATCGCAATGAGCAGACAGGCTGTAAGAGAGGGCTATCCCGAAGTCGGCGAGTTTTATATGAGAGCCGCTTTGGAAGAGGCAGAACACGCAGCAAAATTCGCAGAACTTCTCGGCGAGGTTGTTACACCTTCGACAAAGAAAAACCTCGAACTCCGTTCCGAAGCTGAGTGCGGTGCAACCGCAGGCAAATTCGAGCTTGCAAAAAAAGCAAAAGAGCTCGGCTATGACGCTATCCACGATACCGTTCACGAAATGGCTAAGGACGAGGCAAGACACGGAAAAGGCTTTGAGGGTATGCTGAAAAGATATTTTGGTTAAGGAGGAAAAGCTATATGAAAAAATATGTATGTCCCTGCGGATATGTTTATGATCCGGAAATCGGAGACCCGGACAGCGGCATAGCTCCCGGCACGGCTTGGGAGGACGTACCCGAGGATTGGGTTTGCCCGACCTGCGGTTTGGGAAAAGACATGTTTGAGGAAGAATAAATTTCGGGAGATAGAGCAAAAATTTGCTCTATCTCTTTTTTCGTGTTTCATGCGGTTTTTTAGCCTTTAATTGTACTTTTTCTTGTACTGTTCCGATTTTAAGTAACTTTTTCACAAAAAACAAATTATATGTAAATTATATATATCAGGTATATTGACAAAGTATATCAGCAGTGATATATTACTATGTGGGTGTGAAATATATCTGATAACTGCAGGCACATACAGAAAGGAAGCACAAAATGAAAATAGCTATTTGCGATGACGATATGAATTGCATCAATAAGATCGAAAATTATATTGAGAAAATTGACAGGAATAATGCGGAATGTGATGCGTACCAAAACGGTGAAAGGTTGGTTCAGGCCTTCAAGACGGGCGCAGAGCAGTATGATGTAATCTTTCTCGATATGGAAATGGAAAAATTAAACGGAATTGAAACGGCAAATCTCATCAGAGAAGTTGATGAACACGTGATAATCGTCTTTGTCACAAGCCACACGGAATATATGCGCGAAAGCTTTAAATGCGCACCGTTCAGATTTTTAGTCAAACCCGTTGACCCCGCGGAATTTGAAACGGTGTTTTATGACATAGGCAAAAAGTTATCCAAACAGAGAAAGGTTTTTGCATTTACGGAAAACAAAACCAAAGTACGTTTGTACTGCGACGACATAATATACTGCGAAAGTCAGGACCATTGGATTTGGCTCCACACAAAAGACAGCATATATAAAATATGCAAACCTTTGTCGGAAATTTTTGAGTTGCTTGATAAAGATTTGTTCTGCAGAGTGCACAAATCGTTTATCATTAACTTTTTATACATAAAAACCATAAAGGAAAACAACGCAGAGCTGTATCATTGCGATAGAATGATTGCCGTAAGCCGTTCTTACAAAAAGGAAGTGCTTGAAAAATATACCAATTTTCTTGAAAGGGATTTCAGAGTATGACAATTTTTAACCTTGCCGATATACTTACGGGAGTTATTGAGGCAGTTATTCTGTTTAAAATGTATGAAGCTTTTTGCGAAAAGAACAAAAAATTTTCTCCTTGGTTATATGTCATCAGTATAATTATTGTTGCGGTAATGATAAACATAAGCAACGCCTTTTTTAACTATGGTATTATTAACATAGCCGTAATGGTAATATCATTCTTGTTCCCGTTATTCCTGTTTAACGGAAAATTATCAATTAAAATAATTGTTCCGTTTATTACTATTCTATTACTTGGTCTTGTTGAGATAATGGTTCTGTTCGGAATTACTTTAGCTTTTAAAATAACAGTTTCGAACGTAGTCAACACCCCTCAATACAGACTGTTGGGAATAATAGTTTCTAAAATGCTGGCCCTTTTTATTGTAAATATTATTTATATAAAATTTAGAAAAAAGAACTTTTATACGGGAACTTCATATTGGTTATTGTTTCTGCTGATGTTTACTACCTCCACGATTGCAATCTTTCTCATTTTTAAATTATCATTTAATGTCAACAAAACTTACTTGCACAACCTCGCAATATTATGTTCGTTTGGTTTGCTTTTCAGCACATTTTCTGCACTGTATTTGTACGAGCATCTTGCAGAGCAGGCAGAAACAATACGAAACCAGGAACAGTATGAACAGCATTTAAAGACACAGTTAAAACATCTTGATGAAATATTGATTACCCAAAAACAAATAAAGAAATTTAAGCACGATTACAAAAATTTTCTGATAGGACTGCAAGCGTATTTCGATAACAACGATATAACCGGCGCAAGTAACTATATGAAAAAATTAGGGGAAAAGAAAATCGGAAACAGCAGTGTTATCGAAACGGGAAACATAGCACTTGATGCGATTTTAAGTACCAAAATAGCTATCGCAGAGAGCAAGAAAATTACCGTAAATACAAAAATTCAAATTCCCGAAGATATGCCGATTGACCCGACAGATATATGTGTAATATTCGGCAACGCTCTTGATAATGCGATAGAGGCGTGCGGCCGAATGGACACGGCAAATAAAAGAATTGACATAACAATCATCTGCAGGGACAAGGCAATTTTGTGCAAAATCGTTAATACTGCGCCGAAGTGTAAAAAATGTACTTTCGGCACATCAAAGAGCGACAAGCAAAATCACGGTTTCGGACTTGGAAATATTAAAACCGCGCTTTCAAAGTATAATGCTGAACCGACTATCGAAAGAACTGATACGGAATTTATACTGAAATTCGTAATATTTACTAAAGAACAATAATACTAAAAAAGGGCCCGAATGTAAAAATTCGGGTTTTTTTCTTTTTTTATGCAAATTTCGTCGATTAGATTGCATTTTGCGAAAAATCGACAATTTTCACTTAATATTGTGCTATAATCACAGCATCGAAAGGAGGTGCGATATGAAAAGTATATCCGGCACTATTGCTAACGCTTTGTGGAACCAAGGCATAATTCAGAAAGATGATATTGAAGCCTGTCAATATGGATTAGCCATATTTTTGTCGTCGGTGATTGAAATTGCAAGTATTTTGATTATATCTGTCTTTGTGGGTAACTTTTCCGAAACAGTATTGTTTTTTACTGCTTTTATACCATTGAGAATATATGCCGGCGGATACCACGCTGATACGAGAATAAGATGCTATTTAATATCCCTTGCGGTTTACGGCATTTTTACACTGGTAATGAACGTATTTCCTAAAAATATATACGCAATACTGATTGTGTTGTGCACAATATGTTCATTGATTGTGGTTTTAGTCAAAGCGCCTGTTATACATAAAAATAAATCCGTAAGTGAGTTTGAAGTAAAGCACTACCGAAAATTCAGTATTATGGTGTGTTCGATTGAAACATCGGTTATTTTGTTGTTAACAGCCGTTTTTCCCGACAGTCCGTATGTCGTTTCATTAGCGATTGGACAAGCTGCCGTAGTGATTTCTATGATTATGGCAGTAATTAAAGAAAAACTGGGTGTTAAAAAATATTAGATTTTATTTAAAAATCCGAAAGGAGGTGTGGTAAATGAAAAAATTCAGTGAAATTGCAAAAAAGGTAATCGTAAAGTACGGTGCAACTATCGCAGCTTGTGCTTTTGCTTTCGCGACTATCGCGGCAAACTCGTCTTGTGTAATGCCGTTTTACGAGCCGGAAGAGCCGAAGGGTTTGGAAAAATTCAAAAAATTTAACCGATAGTAAATGATGATATTACATATCACTACCGAAGGTTAAAAAATGCCAAAATTTAAAATTCCAACACTGCACAGGTACAATCAAAATACCGAAAATTCATCGCAGTGATGATATCGCACAAAAGCAAATTTGCATATTTGTACGGAAATTATTCGGAAGCAATGATTGTCTTGTAAGGTAAAATAATCTTATTACTTATTTTCAAAATGTAATAAGATTATTTTATATCAAAAAAAGAGAAACCACGCAAAAGGCTATAAGCAACCTGACAGCAACTTATCAATTTGTCGATGGAATCTCTCATACATAAGTATAATCAAAACGTACTTGCTTGTCAATACCCATTTTTAACTTTTTATTACAAATTTTTCTATCGAGGAGAATTATATTATGGTTGTAAAAAAACTTTTTTCCGGCTTTTGGTGCGCCGTGATGATATTGTCTCACTTTACATTTGCGTATGCGGCTGAAGAAACCGCATTATCGGTCACCCGGAATTATAATCTTGTAAGCGAAGATACCCAAGACTTGTACGCTGATTTCCCAATGGTTATAAGCAGTTCAATCGGAATGGATATGAGTCTTTCAATACAATTCAGGTATTTGAAAAACATATTCCCGGCGGACTATGCAGATATAACAATCACCGATTTATCAACCAATTCTGTGATAGAAAGCTATCACTTAACTTCAGACAATGATTTTATTGCATGGGGCGATGTTGAAAACGAAAAACATTTTCTGGTAACAATTACACAATCCATAGGAAACATTAAAAATATTTACACCGGATATATTGAAACAAAATTTGTTCCGGCAGACTTTCCCGTAAACATTAAATTAGGCAGTAAGGAATATTATTTTAATAAAGGTGAAGAATTTTCCTATATTGCAATGAAAAAGGTCGGTGTTAATACAGGCTGTTATCACGCCGAAGACGAAGACTGTGTTTCAACGTATAAAACTTCGGGCGTTATTGATTTGCTGGATAATGACGGCCTTATCACATTCTATTCGTATTAAGAGGGGAATTATAGTCAGTTTTCACAGCGATTAAATCTGTTTTTATGAGGGATAGGGAAATTTTTTCTCTATCCCTCATTTTAATACAAAAAACACACAAAAAGCCGTTCCTCGATAAGACAGCATTTCCTTAAAAACATATTTTTTGCGCCTTTCTGCGTTAAAAAAACTCGCAATCCGTCAGGATTACTCGCTTTTTTGCCTTGAAATCCATCAAAAAATCTTGTTTTTAAGGTGCAGGGCAGTTTTGAATATCGGATTTTACAATTCAGACAAGAAATAAACCTGCCATTATGCCCGACGCATATGGCAGGTTTTTGACGCGGTATGAATTTAAAATACGGCTTCAAAACCAGTGCTCTCTTATTGAGGAGCGGCTAAATTCAATATTTTTTTCAAAATCTATTCAAATATGCTATACTATTATCGGAATATGTGATAGAATATAGCAAAGAGGGGTTTTATATGTGGCTGGCATTTGCGGTTTTATCCGCATTTTTTGCAGGAATAACCGCGGTTTTATCAAAGGTTGTAATAAAAAACGTAAATTCAAACTTGGGAACGGCAATAAGAACGGTAATCGTATTTATTTTTTCGTGGATTATGGTTTTTGTTGCCGGCGCGCAAAACGGAGTATTCACAATGGGCACTAAAACGCCGGTGTTTTTAATTCTTTCGGGATTTGCAACCGGCGCGTCGTGGCTGTGCTATTACAAAGCTCTGCAGGACGGCCCGGCAAGCGTTGTGGTGCCGATTGACAAATTGAGCATTTTGGCGACGGTAAGTTTTTCTTATGTTGTGCTGAAAGAAAAACTTACAAAAAAATCTTTCACCGGACTTATTCTGCTGATATGCGGAACTCTTTTACTGCTTGTTTAGGCATCTTTTGGCTAGGCTAAATTTAAAATCGGGAGAAATTAAAATTGTATAAAAAAATAAAAAACTTTGCAATGCGGTTTTTAGACCGAAAACTCGATTTCAGAACACGGCTTTTCAATGTGCTTGCGCTCGCCGGTGTAGGCATAAGCGCGGCGACGCTTGCGCTGAACATTTTTACCGGTATGCGGACAAGCGCATATTTAAGCATACTGCTTGCCGTGCTGTCGGCAGGACTGCTGATATTTACATATAAAACTGAAAAATATCAAATTGGCTCGCTCATAACCATAGTGTCGATTTTTATGATATTCTTCCCTATGCAGTTTTTCGCGTCGGGCGGATACAAAGGCGGTATGCCGTCGCTCTTTGTTTTTGCGGTTTTGTTTACCGTGCTTATGTTAAAGGGCAAACCGGCGCTTTTTGTATCGCTTGCCGAAATTGCTGAATACATCGGAATTTCGATTTTTGCATATTTCAATCCCGAACGCATATCGTGGTTTCAAAGCGAGAGAGAAATTCTTGCCGACGTGCTTTTTTCCGCCGTTGCGGTGAGCATTTCGTGCGGAATTGTCATATTCATTCACTTGCGCGAATATGAGGAACAGAAAAAACAGCTCGCCTCGCAAAACGAGCAGTTAAAACGCCACGACGAGGCAAAATCTGCGTTTTTGACAACCGTTGCGCACGAAATTAAAAATCCGCTCAACGCTATAAGCCTTCACGCGCGCGACACATTTGAACTTCTGGACGAGAAAAATCCTGACACCGAAATTTTGAAAGAAAACCAGCAAACAATAGAAAAAATGGTTATGCGCATAAACCGAATTGTGACAGAGCTTACCGACACCGCAGCCATTGAGCAGGGACGGCTCGCGCTTGAGCTTACTCCCGTTCATCTTGCACCGCTGATGCGCGAATCTGCGGAATGTTACTTCGGCAAAAGCGACACAAACGGCAACGAGCTTATATTTAATCTTGAAGAAAATCTTCCGCCCGTTTGCGCCGACTGCGCAAGAATTATGCAGGTTATGACAAATCTTTTGTCAAACAGTCTGCGCCACACAAAAAACGGCAAAATCACCATAAGTCTTAAAAACGGCAAAAACTGTCAGATTGTGTCGGTTTCGGACAATGGCGAGGGAATGTGCGATAACATAAAATCAAAGGCGCTCAAGGGATATGTTTCGGTAAGCAAGGAATACTGGCGCCACGGCATAGGACTTTTTGTGTGCGGCAAAATTGTTGAAGCGCACGGCGGGAAAATAAAAATAGAGAGCAAGCTCGGCGAAGGAACAACCGTTTCTTTCACCGTACCGAACACGGAGGACAAATAAATGGATGAAAGAAAGGCAGAAATACTCATAGTTGAGGACGAACCTGAAATTTTAAGCATCAACGAAAGGCTCCTTTCACGGCGCGGATACAGCGTCACGACGGCGAAATCGTATGCAGAGAGCATACAAAAACTTTCGGAATTTACGCCCGATATGCTGATACTTGACATTATGCTTCCCGACGGAAGCGGTATGGATATTTGCAGAAATTTCAGAAAATCGAGCGACAATCCCGTGATATTTTTAACGGGGAAAAGCGAAGTTTCGGACAAGGTTGAGGGACTCGGAAACGGCGGTGATTACTACCTTACAAAGCCGTACAGTTTTGACGAGCTTATCGCGGTGGTGAGCCGTCTTTTGACGCGTCACACAAAGGCGGAGAAAAAGCAGGTTATAATCACAAAAGGTCCGATTACTCTTGACATTTCCAAAAACAAGGCGCTTGTAAACGGCAAAGACGCGCACCTTACCGCAAAAGAATTTGCCCTCTTGCTGGTTTTAATCGAAAACGAAAACAAAATCTTTTCGCCCGAAGAGCTTTATGAATTTGTGTGGGGCGCTCCGTCTGCCGACGACACGCGCACAATACGCTTTCACATAGGCAATTTAAAGCGCAAAATCGACACAAAAAACGCCGAGGATTACGACATAGTTTCGGTGTACGGAAAAGGCTATCTTTTCACGTCAAATTAAATTGTGAGTTTTTCCTAATATTTCAAAAAAAACGGTTTTTTCTGATATAATTTATATATCGTTAAAACCATTGCTCCGATTGGTTTTAATCGGAGCTTTATTTTTTGGGAGGGGATTTTTTTGAAAAGGAGATTTACGGCGCTTATCATTACGGCAGGTATGCTTGCAAACCAAATTATCTGCTCAAACCTTACCGCATTTGCGCAAAACGGGCAGAATGCGTACGGTCACACCGTGACGTATAAACCCGTAACAACGCTTTACACCGACGGAAAGCCCGTGAAATTTTTTGACGCGGGCGTTACCGAATGGGGAAAGGTTGACACAAAAACCGCGCGCGACGAGGCAGGCTCCATAAAATGGCTCAACGAAAACGGATACCTTTTGAACCGTTTCGGCAGAAAAATGTACGACACGCCTATGTCAGGCTGTTTTTCGTCAAAGGGCGAATGGCTCACACAGCTTAAAGGCCCGAGAAACAGATGGAACTGGACGGAGGCGGTGAGTTTTGACGCGCTTAATTCAAAGGAAAACCGAGCAAACGGAAACGTGTCAAATTTGTATTCCAAAGGCGACATTCAATACTTTTTCTCGTGGAAAGTTAAAACCGTGCAGACAAGGTGGGGACTTACGGGAAAAAGCAACGACACGGGAAGAACATATGCCCTCGGCGAAGTGACCGACTCAAAAGGCGGCGGCTGGAAAAAATACAACGCGGTTGCCGACGGCCCGAATTTGGGCAATTTCAACGCGTGGAAAGACTCAAAAACTTTCGGGGTTATTTCCTTTACGGCAAGAAGCGACCGCGACGCACAGGTTGACTCGTATTTGTCGGGCGCAATGCTTGTCGGAAGAGATATACAGGGTCCGAAAATTTCTTCCGTAACCGTCACTGCGGACGCGGACGGAAAAGAGAAAATAGCAAACAACACAATAACGCTTGACACGGTGAAAAACTTAAAAGACCGCACCGTGTATTTCCGCGTTGAATGGGACGAACCGGTTTTTTTTAAAAACATTTCGGAAAGTTCGGTTAAAGACCTCACGCTTAAAATTGACACAATCGGCGAGGACTCAACAAGCGGAATGATTGCGGAGGCGCCGTTTTTGAAGTTTGCACCGTCAAAAACCGACGGAAAACCCGTTATGATTTTTGAATACAAAATTTCCGACCCTTACACCGACACCGACAAGGTGACGCAGGAACGCGGATTTTTCTATAAATTCACAAACGTTACGGTGTCGCCGAAGCAAAACGAGATGTTCTGGAACAATATTTACGATATTTCGGGAAACAAATTTGCATCGGACATAAACGGCAATCAGCCTGCCGTTAAAGTTACCGCGCCCGTCGGCGGAGGCTCGGCGGTCGATTTGATACCTTTTGGAATTGAAAGCATAAAAATATCAAAAAAATCCGGCGAAAATTCGCGATTTATTCTTACCGACGACCTTGTGGAGATAAACTTAAACTTAAACAAGGCGCTCACAGGATACATAAGAAGCGAATATTTGCCGTCTATGACGCTCAACGTTAAAAATTCCGACGGCGAATATGTGACAATAACACCCGGCAATAACGGCGTTGACAGAAAAATGTTTATAAACGGGCAGTGGGTCAAATATTCGTATTTTTACAATAACCGCGGATTTGTCGACCCCGTTATGTTAAGCGACGACAAAAAAACCATCACGTTTTATACGGCATTTTATCCCGAATGTGAGGTTGACGGCGACAGTGTTAAAATAACATCTGTTTCGTATGACAACGAAAAATTGAAAGACAATTCGGGATATTCGCTTATGAATTATAAAATAAATCAGGACGGCGAACTGTCCCCTACCGACCTTCCGGTTGGCGACAAAACAGTTATTTCAAAATACACCGTTTCGCCCGACAAGCAGTATAAAATCGACTATACCGCACCGACTGCGGATATATCCGCGAAAAACATTTCGGACGATATAATTTTGATTACCGCGGACATAACCGACAAATCGGTACAGGGCTGTGACGCGTCGTTTACGGTAAAGCTCAACGGAAGTATCGAAAACGAAAGCATAGGCTACCAGGCGTCTGCGTCCGAAAGCTATACAGACGCGTGGCAAAACGGCACAAACGGCGCAATGTCGGTATCGTTCAGCACGCCGATTGTCACATCGGCAAACGGTGCAAAAGCATACGGCTTTGTAAAACTTCCGCAAAACTGCGAGGCAGATAAAATCGACATAAACGTGTCGCTCTCCGACGATGCGGGCAATACCGCGTCGGCGCAAAAAAGCATATCCGCGCCCGAATGGCTCGGATATGACACACTGGCACCGTCAGTTTCGGCAACCGTGACGCACGAAAATATCAACGTTACCGTCACCGATATGGACAGTGACGTGAAATATAAATACGGTTTTTCGGATAACGATACCGATGAGCCGTCATACACCGAAGCGGACGGAAAAAGCGGAATTATCACCCCTCCCGATAATCTTTCCGACGGTGAAATTCACGAAAAAACAATTTGGATAACGGCATCGGACAGCAAGGGCAACACAAGCGAAATTAAAAAAATTCCTATGAAATACGACAGGTCGGTTACTTCACTCACTCTCTCCGAATATACCGATAAGTTGTATACAAACGGCGAATACCCCGTTGCGGACTACCATATTCAAAACGCATATCTTTTCTGGTTTATGTGGATTGAAAAGCCTGCAAATGTTGACGATTTATCGGCATATATCACAGGCGACGTTCTGGCGGAATTAAAAAACCGCGCGGAAAACTACGGCAGTGTTTTCCGCTGCACCGACAGCGACAAATCGACAGAGCAGTATAACAACGATTTTTCCGACACTGTACAGCTTTACAACAGCACAGACGTTGTAAGCATAGTGCCGAATACCGACGGTTACGGCGAGATGCTCGGCGAAAATATTCCCGCAAGCGAAACAGACCGTCCGCTCGTGCTTGTAATGGCTGTTGAAAAGAGCGAAAACGGCGAAACACTTATACGCACCGCGGAATTTAACACTTTATACAACGCTCCCGATATAAATATACGTCAGGTGAGATTTTCCACAAACGGCGGTGACGGAAAGAGAATTGATTACATACGGAACGACGAAAAGGCAAATCTTTTCTGGTGCGACGACGAAGAAGGCTTCAGCTATCCCCTCAACACACCGAATTTGTTCGGTTTTGCACAGGCGGAATTTTATCTTGCCGGCGACCCCGTAACCGACCTTGACCGCATTGACAAAGAAAACAGCTATATTGCGCTTGAAAAAGTTGAATACGAAGGAAAGCACAACAAAGAGGGCGACGAAACCGCCGGCAAGCGCGTGCGGATAAACGAGTGGAAATTCAGCGAGCTCGGATTTTCAAAGCTTTCCGGAGGAACACAGAGCGAATATAACCTTAATCTCGGCAAAATCAACGGCGAGGTTATAGGCAAAACGTGCAGTCCCGTTTATACCGCGTCAGTTGACATTGACCCTCAAACGCTCGAAACCGAATTTTACCGTATCGGCGAATACGATTACAGCGTGGGTGTCCGCTATGAATTTGTGTACTCTGTAAAGTGCATAAACGGCACCGAAACGGACAAAAAGCCGATAACGTATTTTGCATTTGACAACTCGCCTCAGGGTTATATCAGCGCGGTATATTACGAGCGCAACGGTTATCCGGAATATCTTGCCGGCATCAGAGATGCGAACCAAAACACCGAGGCGGTGTTTGACGCAAAAGGCAACGATGTTACGCCCGATATTCCCGTATATACGTTTAACACCGTATACGACGACCGCACCGATATTTATGTAAACTTCACCGCGCCGTTTATAAACGACTGCGACAGTGCCATTGCATATTTCGGCGCACCGGCGCAAAATTCAACCGATATGAAATATGCAATGCGCATAGGTGTAAGCCCCGACAGTTTATCCGTGCTTATACCGTTTGAAGTTAATGAGGCAAATGTTACGTCAAATCTTTATTACCTCGGCGATTACTTCAAAAAAGATGCGGACGACATTGCAGAAGTTACCCTGTACTATAAATTTGAATATCCCGAACGCGGACTTTCATCGCCTGTTTATGTGCTCACTCTCCGCCGTGACAACTTTGAACCTGTATTCGACATCAGTGTTTCGGAAACCGAGTGCATAACAAACGAAGTGCTTGTTAAAATCAACTCAATAACCGACACCCAAACGGGCAAGGACGGAAGAACGGTTATCGACACTCCCGAATCGGTGCTGCGGGAAAGAGCAATGCACAGCGGCGGCATTAACTCCCTTTTGCTCGCGGACGCGGACGGAAGCGAAGGCCAAAACAGCACGCCAAACTATTATCTTGACGCTTGGCGCATTGCCTGCGAAAATGACGATTTGAGCAAATATGAAGATTATGAAATCCGCGAAGATTACGACTACGAAACGGGCGAAACCTCATATTACATCAGAGTTCTCCCCGACATTAACGGATTTTATCACTTTACAAGCAACGGTTATATGTTTACTTCAACATATGACAATGCAAACAATGCAAGCTGGACGGCGCTTATAAACGGCGAACTTGTTAATCTCCGCGTTAATGACTATGCCGATTTTGCACAGCTTTGCATAGACAACGTAAATCCGACACCGCCGAAATTTATTGAAAATCCCGTATTTACGCCCAACGTATCGGACGGAAGCTTCACTGTTTCAGCAAAGGCTGAAAACACGGTAAAAAGAGCGTATTTAAAGTTTAATGACGAATACTCGTCTGAAATTTTCGACGGCTATAACAAAGACGATATATGCGCCGTTGAAAACGTACCGGGATATTTCAGCGGAGGATTGAACACCGAAAACGGCGAAATAAACGCGAAGATATACGTAAAATATCTTCCCGACACTCCCCTTTCCTCGGTGTCGCTCGTAATTGAGGACAATGCAGGAAACAAAAGCGAATACACACACACGTTTGACACCGCTATTTTCGGCAAAAAGGCAGAGGTCACAAACACGGCAAACGAGGACGGTATCCCCGTTTACACCTACAGCGGTGCGCTTAACTTCAGCGTTCCCGTAAAGCTTGACGGATTTGAAAACGAATACAGCGCGTCGCACGAAAATCTTCCCGTTTACAGTGACGGAATTGTGCAAATCGGATTTACCGACCTTTTCGGAGAAACCGCAAACGCGGACGTTTATGCCGACATTTTCGGCACGGCGTTCAGCCACAGCCTTAAATTTTTCGCAGACGGCAAGGAAATTTTGCCCGACGAAAAGGTAAATTCCGACATAACTGTGAAAATTGACACAAACGGAAACGAAAATATTTCGGTTGACGGCAAGGACGAATTTACATTCACCGAAAACGGAAAGCTTACATATTCCGTTACAAACAAGGAAATCGGACAGAGCAGAACATTTGAACTTCCGATATTGAACATTGACAAAACGCCTCCCGAGGCGATTGTTAATGTCGGCATTGACAGCGAAACAGACGCGGAAACGAACATACAGTATATTTATTCTGTGACATATTCGGTTGAGGGCTTCAGCGAGGACGGCGCATATCTTATCCCGTCGTCAAACGGTGCATCGCCCTCGTCGGTGACATTTGACAAAAATTCAGCCGAGAAAACATATACTTTCAAATTCCGCGACGAGGCTGGAAACGAAAACACCTACACTGCGGACGCATCCGACATAAGCTTTGCCGACAGGAGCGACAATAAAATTGCGTCATACCGTTTAACATACCTTTGCGCCGACAAAAACGGCTTTACCGCGCTTGAAAGCACAGGCTCCGAAAACGCGGTAAACAGTGCGGTATCGGTAAAAATCGAGGCGCTTAACAAAGACGGCGAAACCGTTTCGGCAGCCGTTTCAAAAGACGGCAGTTTGCCAAGCGGTACGGCATTGTATGAAAAAGAAAAGCTTGTCACATTCACGGGCGAAAGCGCCGAGGACAGAACGGTTAACGTAATTTTAAGCGGTATCGGAACGGGAAATTCGATAAAAGTACCCGTTACGCTCCCTGCAAATTCAATCGACCTTACCGCACCGTACGGCACAGTGCGCTATGACGGAAACAACGATAATATAAAAGCATATCTTGTCACCTCGGCAACCGATTTGGCGGAGGACGGCGTATATGTGACGGGAACGCAGATAAACGGCAAAAAACTGGAATTAAAGAAAGACGAAAACGGATTTTACACCGAATTTGCGGTAAACGGAACAGGTAAGTTTGTTATGACCGACAAAGCCGGAAACATCGGCACGGTTGCTGTTGCGGTTCTCACCATAGACAAAGACGCACCGCAGATTGTAACCGAGGGCTGGCAAAGCGTTATTGACGCAGACACCGCAAGTGCGGTTGATAAGCTTCTCAAAACACCGACAAACAATTCGATAAAGCTTTTCATAACCTTTAACGAGCAGATTTCCGCAACCGAAGTTAAGGCATACGAGAACAAAGAAACGTTAAAGGAACTCACCCCTACCGACGAATATGTGAGCGCGGTATCGGGCGGACGCGCACTCACGGTGGAATTTAAGAGAAACTGTCAGGCATACCTTAAAGTGAGCGACGTGAGCGGTAACTCGGTTACGCTGTGGCGTCCCGAGGATGGCGGTATCACCGTTATCGACAAGGATATTCCCGTCATTGAAACGGGATACCCGATAATCAAAACCGAAAACAACACCGTAACGTACGAATACGTTTTTGCAAACGGCGAGGAGGTTATGCTCCTGCAAGACCAAAAAGAGGGTCAGAACGCCGATGAAATGTATAAAAACCGCCATATTGTGACATTTGACGAAAACGGTCAGAAGATATTGAGTTTTGCCGACAGAGCAGGCAATGTGTTGAGTGTTTACCCCGTTATTTCGCAGATTGACAATTTAGGTCCCAAAATGACGGTAAGCGTTGATTACGTGGGTGACGGCAAAACACTCACGGCAGAAGAAAGCTACAAGGCAGGCAATATATACACAAGCAAAAATGTGCGTATTCTTTTAAATGTTTCCGATGCTTCGGGCATAAAAGAAATCACGGCAACGACAAAATCGGGAAACAAACTTGATGTTAAAAATGAAAAAGTTACATTAAACCAAGGCACGGCGGACGAAAAAACATATAATTACTATTTTGTTGTCAGCGAAAACGGTTCGTACAACATCACCGCAGCCGACATTTACGGCAACGAAAACTTTGCACAGGCAAGTGTGTCGGTTATCGACAGAACCGCTCCGCTCCTGCTTATTAAAAACAGTCAAAACATTGTGATAAAAGAAGGCACAAGCCAAGACGACGCACAAAAACTTATTCTTGACAATGTTACCGCAACCGATTTGCAGTCGGGCGCAAACTCACCCGTCGGAAACGCATTGAAAGACGTTAACGACGGCGTGAAAATAAGTGTTGATTTAAAAAATGTAAACCTTAACAAAGAGGGAATTTACACCGCAAAAATCACGGCGTCCGACAGACTCGGCAACACCGCCGAGAAAGAGTGCTCGGTTAAAATTTCAAAGGATATTTACAGTTTTAAAATCGGTTCGGCAAAGCTTTATGCAAACGACACCTACACCGCGCAGAAAGGCACAATACGTCTTGACAACCCGTCGGACGGCGCAAAATACTACTATGCAAAGGGTCACAAAACCGCGGGACAGATGAAATATGCAAAATCATTTGACGCAAAATTGGGATTTGAAGCGTCGGAAAAAGGTTACTACACAATTCTCGCACACGAAAGCAATAAAAAAATGTATTTGCTTTACGTGTATGTATATTAAGGAACGGGGGTGTAAAAATGTTTAAACGTTTTATATCGGCAATACTCACAATAACGCTTATGCTCACTCTTGTTCCGCCGGCGCTTGTTTCGGCAGACCAGGATGACATACTTGAAATTTCAAACCAATACATAAAGGTTATTGTAAACAGTAAAAACGGCGGTTACGTCATTTCAACGCTTGAGGGCGACATTCTCAAAAAGAGCGACAACAACGCATTTATCACGCATCGGGGCGAAAATTTCGACACATCATTCACATCGTTTAAAATCGGCAGTGACGAATATGTGTTCGGAAACAAATACGGAATTTTCGGAAACGGCACGTCCGATGTTGTCACCGAAAAATCGCCCGACGGCGAGGCAATCGTCAGCAAATGGAGCGCGGACGGCATTGCAATCGAGCAGAAAATTTCACTCGTTAACAACGGCACATCGGAACAGCTCGGCACAGCTATGATTACGTATAATGTCAAAAACAATTCGGGCAGTGCAAAGGAGATAAAAAGCCGTATTCTCATAGACAACAGGCTCGGCGAAAAGGATTACGGATATTACGAAGTTCCCAGGCAAAAGCTTGGCGCAGGATATGAATATTTTGAATTTGAAAAGACTTGGGATTCGTCGGCAGACCCGTCGGTGACAATGCCCTCCGACTATTTTGTGAGGGATAATCCGTATTCGTCAAACATTGTGGCATACGGAGTTAACAGCGTGTTCACCGAGCAAAAGCCGTACAAAATGACTTTTGCGCACTGGGCAAACCTTGCGTCAACGGTGTTTGACTACACTCCCGACACAACGCTTAACTTCACAAATTCTGCTAATGACAAAAAAATCGCAGACAGTGCATCGGCGCTTTATTACGATTTGAAAACGCTTGCACCTAATGAGGAAAAGTCGTTTTCCACGTATTACGGCGTTACGGCGAACCTTAAAAACAAGGAAAACAAAATTATCATCAATTCAACTGCACCGTCGAAGCTTGAATTTAAGGACGGCACAAACACGGTTTATCAAGGCTCGGACGGCATTGACAACGTTGTAAGAATTAACGTAAACCTTACAAATCCGAGCTTTAACGGAAAAGATTACAAGCATATTGCGGTTGTTGCATATGCGCTCGGATTTGAAACACAGCGTCAGACGGACGGCGGAAACTGGATTGTTTACGACAATGCCGACCCCGTTTACAGCGACGTTTTAGACTTTAAATCGGGCGAAAACAGAGTTACGTATTTCGACTTTAAATTTGAGCCGAAAAACCGCGCCCAGCTCGGAAGTTTTGTTATAAAAATTTTCGATATGGACGAGGGCGTTAACGAGCTTGGCTCATATGCCGAGGAATACTGCCTCGGTTCTTCCGAAAACCACATAATTCTCCCCGGGCGCGACGCAAGTATTCCTGCAATCACGCTCGGAAATATCGCACCCGAAATCATCTATAACAACGACACGCGCTACATCACAGTAACGGGAAACGGCATAAGCTTTTTTAAAACAGGACTTCTAAACAAAATAGAACTCCGCGGTGACAACGGCATAAACTACCCTGTTCCGATTGAAAATATCACCTTTGAGCAGGGAGCGGACCCGAAAAGTATGAGCATTATGCTCGAAGGCTATATGGAACCGGGACGCTATCAGCTCCATTTTATATGGAACACAAACACGGGCGAGGAGGCGTTAAACGGCGTTCCGGCCGATTTTACGTCGGACGGTATGTATGTTTTGCTGTCAAGCGACATTAAGTATTCAAACGCGTATTACGGCGTTGTGACCGTTCAGCGCGGAGATAACAACAAATATAATGTTATTGCATACAAAAACGAGGCGGAATTTGAGCGTGCGGACATATCCGAAGAAAAACTTTTGTTTGCACTCCGCGGTGACATTCAAAAAGACCGCACCGCCGAGAATTTTTACCGTCTTACGGGAAAAGACAAAGATGTAAACATAAATCACATCTTAAACTATCACGGCAGTGACTTTACCGTTGAGGAAAAAAGCAATGGCACGGTTGAAATTCTTATGGACGGCAAAATTACCACCGTCGGCGCAAACACAACGGTGAGAAACGGCACGGCGGTATTCCGATTAAACGGCGGTACGGAATACATCATTCCCGAATACGACACCGACGGAAACGTTGTGAAAAACGGTGCAATAGAAAAGTCTAACCAGGATTTTATAGAGCTTAAATGGGATAACGCTTTTGATGTTCTTACAACGGTCGGCGGATTTTTGATTGATATGAAATACGGCGTTCTCGGAAAAATTCTTGATGACGAGGACGGCAATAAAAAGTCGGACATCATATCTTTCGGCGGAAGTCTTGACCTCGGGTTTATGACACCCGGCGGTGCGGCGGCAATGCGTCAAAACACCGCGTCAGGCGCAAGATGGACGACCGAACCCGTTGAAATTCAATATGACGACAACGACGACGGCTACACCTTCGGTCTTACATTTGACGAGGAAAACGGCGAATTTAAGTCACAGGTCAAAGAAAAGGACGTTGAGCCTGCAAACAGCGACATAAACCGTGCCGAAATAGGTGCGGAAATTCACGATGTGCTCTACGGCGGTAAAAATCCGGGGTATCTCGGCATAAATATGAATGCACACGTCACACTTCCGCAGATTGTGAAATTTTTGCCCGACAACATCGAGGGCGAATTAAGCGTTAACACAATCGGCAAAAAATACGTGGTCGGCGTGGACGCATCGGTTGAAACGGCGGCGGTTAAAATGGCGCTGTCACTGGTTGTAAGATCGTCGCCGTCGGGCGCGCCGATACCCGACAAGATGTACTTTTCCATCGGCGGATTTGAGCCGGGATTAAATATCGACAACCTCGGCGTTGTGTGGATAACGGGCGGAGGCGGCGGCTTTGACAAGCTTTACGAAACGATATACGGCAAAGACGGCATCCCTCCCCTAACCCTGCTTATGCACGTTGAATTTGACATCACGAAAATTTTGACGGGCAATGCCGACCTTGAGCTTTCGCTCCGTTCACTCAAGGTTTCGTTTGACGATTTAAGCCTTAAAATGTATAAACGCGCGAAATTTATAGACGGCGGGGAAATCGCGGTCGGCTGGTATCCGAACTTTAACCTCAACCTTTCCGCGGGTGTAAATTTCTTGGACATTATGAGCGGAAGATTTACAATCACCGCGGCGGCAGGCGGTGACGACGGCGACTTTGTGGAATTTGTGTTAAGCGTCGCTTTGGGACTTCCGAAATATATCCCCATTGTCGGCGGTATGGAACTTGCCTCGGCAGAGCTTGGCGGCGGAAGTAAAAAGGTTTGGGGTTCGGTTGAGCTTTTGAGCCTTATAAAAGTGGGATTTACCTATTACTGGGGCGGAAGCATTGAGTTTACGCACGGAAATCCGAGCGGAAGCCAAAACTTTGCAACCCTCTCCGCACTTGACGGCGAGAGTGTAAAAAGAACAAAGGCGCTCTTTAACGAAAGCATAAAACCCGTTAAAATCGGCACAGACCCAAGCACCGGCGAGGAGCAGTTTGCCTCGGTCGGCGGAAATCTTTCCTACTGTGCAGGCAGTGTTGCCGTTTTGGATTTTGACGAACGGCTCAAAAACATAAACAATACGGGTATCCGTCTTTCAAGTCTTGAAAACGGAAAAACCGAAATTATCACAAACGCGGAAAGAAACAAACATATTGTAAGTTTCGGCGAAAGAAGCGACTACATACTTTCGGTGAGCCGTACCGACGGAAAAGACATAGTTCAGAACGATATTAAAAAGTCGCTTACGGTAACAAAGAACGGTGAAAACTATGATTTAAGATATTACACCGCACCGCCTCACAACGCGGACGACAGCACAAAGACAGTGGCTCTCAAAAACGCCAATGTTAACGTTTCGGGCAATGTGCTTTATATTGCAGTCCCCAAAGCGGATGTATCGGATAACTTTGTCTTAAGCTTTTCGGACAACACCGCTTATGACACGGCGGCGATAAAGGTAAGCCCCGTATCAAGCCTTAATGCGCACACCGCAAGCCTTAACGGAAACGTTTTAAACGTTTCGTGGGACGGCGAAAACATCGGCGAAAATGCGAAAATCATAGTTTCGGCAACCGACGGAACCGACGAAAACAGTATCGTTTTAAACACGTCTGAAATCTTTGCAAAAGACAAAAATGCAAGCATCACTCTCCCCGGCAAAATGCCGAGCGGAAATTACAAAGTTAAAATCACGTTGAGCGACGAGGATATATGCTATGACACGTACGACGCGGGAAACATCTCGGTTACGAACGCAAATGCACCGACTGCACCGAAGAGCGTTTCTATGGAAAACTGCGGTGATGACAAACTGAAAATCACAGTCGATACCGAAGATGACAATTTTGACGGTTACCTTGTTGAAATATTTGAAAACGGCAAACTTTATAACACAGGGCTTTATTTTGACAAGAACGACGAAATTATTGTCGGCGGAAGATACAGCGTCCCCGTTATCGGCGAGGACAAAAAACCGACGGGCGAAAGCGTTGACGCCGGTTATACTCCGGGCAACACATACACCGCAAAGGTGCGTCTTTGCAAAATTTACGACCCCGACAAAAACAGCGACGGCGACGAAATTTACCATTCGAGCGCCTATGTAAATTCGCAAAGCGTGGAATTAAGAAAGTCCACACCGCCAAGAATCAGCCTTAAATACATCGGCGGTAATATCAGAATTTCGTCGGACGTTCCCGTGAGCGGTGAGCTTTACATCAACTCCGAAAAAATTGACGGAATAGACTTTGACACCGAAAAGTCGGCTGTTCATACAATAGCAGCTGCACTCCCCGACGGCGAATACACTGCGGAATTTCACGCGGTTGACTCTGACGGCGACCACGCTGTTTTGAAAGATACAATAAATATAGACACCGAACCGCCGAAAATTTTGCTTGCATCACCTCAAAACGGCAGTACGTTTGACGGCAATACCGACGCGGTGACCGTTACGGCAACGGCAGACGCAGACGCGGTTTACACGTTTAAAATCAATGATGAAGAAGTTTCACCGCGCGAAAGCAATATTTTTGAAAACGGACTTTTAAAATGCACACTCCCGATAAAGAACGCAAAAAACCTTGCAAAAATAAACATTGAAATCACGGCAACCGATTTGTCGGGCAACAAAACGGTGAAAAACATTGATTTGACGAATAAAAACATTTCGTCCGTGCGTTCGGTGAAAATCGAAAGCGACACTCCGATTGAAAACGGCAGAATTTCGCTCGGCGAAAACGAGAGCGCAAATCTCAAAATTTTCGGCATTTTGCCCGACGGCGGAAAAATTGATATTACAAATCTTATGCAGACAACGCTTGACATTGCGAGCGGAACCTCCGCCGAGCTTGCCGACGCGAAAATCACTGCAAAATCGGCAGGTCAAGCGCTTATCCGCGCGAAATTCGACCTTGGCGGAAACGAATTTTTATACGACGGCGTTGTTGCGGACGTCACCGACAAGGCGCTGATTTACACCGCGCTTGACGAGCTTATAAAAACCGCAGAAGAAACGCAGAACGACGTATACACTCAAAGCAGTTGGGACGATTTGCAAAAGGCGCTTACAAGCGCAAAACAGGTCCGTGAAACACAGGGAATTACACAGACCGACATTGACAGCGCCTCGACCGCACTTTCAAACGCGCTTGCAAATCTCAAAAAACCGTCCGGCGCATCAAACGGCGACGGCGTCCCCTATTACACAGTTTCGTTCAACTCAAACGGCGGAAGCAGTGTTTCGGGCAGAAAAGTAAAACGCGGTTTAACCGTTAACGCACCCGAAAATCCGGCAAAGGACGGATTTACGTTTGACGGCTGGTACAGCGACAAAAACCTCACCGTACCGTACAATTTTAACGAGAGCGTGACAAAGAGCTTTACACTTTATGCAAAATGGATTGAAAACGGCGGTAAAACGGAGGATTGGAACAATCCGTTCACCGACGTAAGCGAAAATGACTGGTTCTTTAAAAACGTTGAATACGCGTTTAAAAACGGTTTGTTCAACGGCACAACAGACACAACATTCGAGCCGAACAGCGACCTCACACGCGCAATGCTCGTTACTGTTTTGTGGCGCGCGGACGGAAAACCTAAGACGGATTTTGACATTCCGTTTACAGACATTGACAACAAAGAATACTATGCCGAGGCACTGCGCTGGGCGGTAAGCAAAGGCATTGTAAAGGGAATTTCGGATAATCTTTTTGCACCGAACGACAGTATCACGCGCGAGCAGACGGCGGCAATTTTGTTCAGATACGCACAGTACAAGGGCACTGCACCGAGCGGTGCGTGGGCGATAAGGCTCGATTATGCGGACACCGATAAAATTTCGGATTACGCTGTTGAGGCGGTTATGTACTGCAAACTTAAAGGCATTATGATGGGTGATGAGAATAATTTCTTCTCACCGCAGAACAACACAACAAGAGCGGAAACCTCGGCAGTTTTGCAGAGGTATCTCGAAACAAAATAGAATAAATATTAAAACCTGCATCATAATTTGATGCAGGTTTTCTTTATGGAACCTTTTTAAGATTGAAATTTTTTTAATATTTTTTATACATTCGCAAGCGCCTGTTTTATATCGTCCAAAATATCGTCGATATTTTCAAGACCGACCGAAAATCTTATCATACCGGGGTTTATACCTGCCGAAACAAGCTGTTCATCGGTGAGCTGACGGTGCGTTGCACTCGCAGGGTGAAGCACACAGGTGCGGATATCCGCAACGTGAACCTCGTTCGACGCAAGACGCAGACTGTCCATAAATTTCACCGCGTTGTCCTTACCGCCATTTATAACAAGCGTCACAACACCGCTTGCTCCCTTTAGGTATTTTTTGCAAAGCGCGTGATTTTTGTCGCTTTCAAGTCCCGGATATGTAACCGACTCGATTTTTTCGCTTTCTTCAAAGAATTTTGCAACTCTCATTGCGTTTTCGCAGTAACGCTCCATTCTCACCGCGAGCGTTTCAAGACCGATATTGAGCAAAAATGCTGAATTTGCCGCCGGATATGCACCGAAATCGCGCATAAGCTGCATTCTCGCTTTTGTGATATACGCCGACTCTTTGTAGTTTTCAACATAGCTTATGCCGTGATACGACTCGTCAGGCTCAACGAGCGACGGGAATTTGCCGTTTGTCCAGTCAAATTTACCGCCGTCAACAATAACACCGCCCACCTGCAATGCGTGGCCGTCCATATATTTCGACGTGGAATGAATGACAATATCCGCGCCGTATTCAAACGGTTTGCACAAAATCGGCGTTGCAAACGTGTTGTCCACAATAAGCGGAACACCGTGCGAATGTGCAGCGCGCGCAAATTTTTCAATGTCCAGAACACTCAAAGCCGGATTTGCTATCGTTTCGCCGAAAACCGCCTTTGTGTTGTCTTTAAACGCTTTGTTAAGCGTTTCTTCGTCCGCGTCCTCGTCCACAAAAATGCACTCAATGCCGTATTTTTTAAGCGTAACGGCAAAAAGATTGATTGTACCGCCGTAAATTTTGGACGAGCTTACAATGCTGTCACCCGCACCGCAGATGTTAAGCACCGCCATAAGCGACGCCGCCTGTCCCGACGAGGTGCACATAGCGCCCACACCGCCTTCAAGGTCGGCAATTTTCGCCTCAACCGCCATAACGGTGGGGTTTGCAAAACGCGAATATATAAGCGCTTTTGTAGGCTCGTCAAAAACGTCGCCTATCTCTTTTGTGGAATCAAAAACGTATGTTGTGCTCTGATAAATCGGCACAACTCTCGGCTCGGAATTTTTGGGTGTATATCCCGAATGTAAACACTTTGTTTCATCTCTCATTTTAAAACTCTCCTTTTTTTGCATAGGTAATAAAAAAACTCCGAAATTTCGGAGTTTTTAAAATTTTTGATTTTAAAGCTTATTTTATGATAAGCGACAAAACAAACGAAATGACAATGAAAAGAATTGCCAAAACGGTTGTGAGTCTTGATAACATTCCGTCTATTGTTCTTGCTTTGTTTTTACCGAAAAATGTTTCCGCACCGCCTGCGATAGAACCCGAAAGACCGGCTTCTTTACCCGACTGCATAAGCACAACGGTTGTAAGAACGAGCGAAACAATAATCTGAACAACAATCAATACATTTTTTAAAATAGCCATTACATTTCCACCTTTTTATCAATAAAGTTAAATTTTAAATTTAATACTGTAATATTATACCACACGTTTTTTAAAAATGCAATAGCAAAATTAAATTTTTAATAAAATTTCTAAACCGCACTTTTTTCGGGTTCTTCCTCTCCAATAAAATCACTTACCGCGTCGGCAAGACAAACGGGTGTAACCGTGTTTCGCGCAAGTTTTTCGGCAAAAGCGTATATCTCGTTTTCGCTCTGCGTTATGTCATATGCCCTGTCCTCCTGAATAACGTTGTTTTCAAAATAGTCGGTGTACCGCTTTACCGCCTCAATTCCGAAACTTTTTATATATCCGTGTCTTTCGGTGCTTTTCTGCGTTTCGAGAATGTAGTAATCAACAAAAAAGCATCTGTCAAGATAAGTTATGTCGTTTTTTTCAACCTTTACCGTTTTGTAAAATTTCTTTTTCACCTTACAAACAACCCCCTCGAAAATTAAATACATTATTGATTATACAATATTTACAGTTGTTTGTATATCGGAAATTATCGCAAAAAACGCCTTTATAAAGGGAAAAACTCCATTTTGTACCACAGTATTTGCCGTACATTGGAATATAATTCAATAAAATGTCAGATACTGCGATATTTTCTTTTTTCGTCATTAAATTCCTTTATAATTATCGCAAAAACGGGCGCGAGTATCATTCCCAAAATTCCTGCAAGCTTAAATCCGGCAAACATTGCAAAAAGCGTCACAAGCGGATCTGTTCCAAGTCTGCTCCCCACAATTTTGGGTTCGGAAAGCTGGCGGATAATCATAACGATAAGATATATTCCGAAAAGATACACGGCTTTTAAACAGTCGCCCGACAAAAGATTTACCGCCGCCCACGGGATAAGCACCGTGCCCGAACCGAAAATCGGCAGAGCGTCCACAAATGCGGTGAGCGCCGCCATCAAAAACGCATATTTTATGCGCAAAATCAAAAATGCGGCAAAAAGCACCGCAAAGGTTATGCACATAAGAATAAGCTGTGCGTTTACATATCCGCCGAGCGCTTTTTTAAGACATCTTTTAAGCATCTTTATATACGGCTTTGCTTTTTTTGGTATAACGCCGAAAATTGCCCGTTCAAGCTCTTTTCGCTTAACGCATATGAAATATGTCGCCAAAAGAAGTACGGCTGTGAAAATGAAGATTTTGGGCACTGCAACGGCAATGCCTTTTGCCGTGTCAAACGTCACCGCCGCCGCGCTTTTCACAATGTCCGACACGTTGTCTTTTATATTGATAAGAATGTCGTCTATAAAAATCTGTTTCGACGTCGGGAGCGACTGATAAAATTTATATAACCCTTTTGCACGGCTCGGAATTTCTCCGTCAAAAAACAGAGACAGCATTTGCGAAAATGACTGTACCGCAAATGCCGCCTGATAGATAAAATTAAAAATCAGCAAAATAATCAGCGAGATGAACAAAAGCATCAGAATGACGATTGCGATACGTTTCGGAACACGGCAGCGTTCATAGAGAACGTCGGACAGCGGCGTAATCATAAACGATATAAAATACGCCAGAACAAACGGCAGAACAATTTTAAGTATTATCGGCGCGAGAAATATGCAAACGCCCAAAAACGCGAAAACATAAACCGACACGATAATAAAATTCACCGCTTTTTCTTTTTCCAATACGCATCACACCCGGCAATTATTTTTTCAAAAATACATTCAAAAGCTTGTAACCCTTGTCGTAGTAAATTCCGCTTTCTTTAGCGTTAGCCTCGGTGTATGATGACACTTTGTTATCTTTAGGAGATGTCGAATCGTACAAAACAAAAGGTACTGCGTCCCTCGTGTGCGTGCGCAGAGCAAGCGGTGTGGGGTGGTCGGGCAGTATCAGCATTCTGTACTCCTCTCCTATTTTATTCAGATTATCGCAAATATATCCAACAATTTTTTCGTCGATAAGCTCAATGGAGCGAACCTTGTTTTCGATTTCCGCACGGTGACCGCACTCGTCGGGCGCCTCAAGGTGAATGTAAACAAAGTCTGCGCCGTCTTTGAACGCGTCAAGAGCGGCGTCCGCCTTGCCCTTGAAATTCGTGTTGACATTTCCTGTTGCACCGTCAACGTCTATCGACTTAAGACCTGCACAGATTGCAATGCCTTTTATAAGGTCAACCGCGGAGATAACCGCGCCGTCAAGACCGTAAAGCTTTTTGAAGCTTTCAAGCCTCGGCTTTCTGCCCTCGCCCCAAATCCAGATTGAGTTTGCGGGATTTAATCCGCGCTTTATTCTGTCAACGTTTACGGGGTGGTCTTTTAAAATATCATAGCTTTTCTTCATCATATCGTAGATTATATCCGCGCCGTCACCTTTGGGGATATAATCGCCTATTCTGCGCTCCAAAATATCGTGGGGCGGAACAAGCTCAACGTTTGTCGAACCGTTTGCCCACACCATAGCGTGACGGTAGCTTACACCGGGGTAAAACGTTAAAAAATCATTTTTAAAAGCGTCGTTAACCGCCTTTATAAGCTCGCGCGCCTCGTCGGTTGTGATTTCGTCCGCGCTGTGGTCGATAATTTTTTTGTCCTCATATCTTTCCTCATCGGTAACGGTTACAACATTGCATCTGAACACAACGTCGGTGTCCTTGATGTCAACGCCCATACTTACCGCCTCAAGGGGCGAACGTCCCGAATAGTAAATTTGAGGGTCGTATCCCATTGCGGAAAGGTTTGCAACGTCACTGCCGGGTTTTAGATTGTCGGGAACGTTTGAAACAAGCCCCGTAACGCCCTTTTTGCAAAGCGAGTCGATATACGGCTTTTTTGCATATTCAAGCGGTGTTTTTTTGCCGAGCGCGTCGACGGGATAATCCGCCATACCGTCGCCGAGTACAACAATATATTTCATATGCTTCTCCTTAAAATGTTATCAGTCAACAAATGTAATCCATCCGAGTTTGTCCTCTTTCGTACCGCCCTGAATACCTGTGATTTCGTCGTATATTCTTGCCGATACGGGGCCTATTTCGCCGCCGCTTATAACCATAACGTCATCTTTGTAGCGGAGTTTTCCTACAGGCGAAATAACCGCCGCAGTGCCTGTGCCGAAGCACTCTTCGAGTTTTCCGCTCTTTTGCGCCTCAAGAAGTTCGTCTACCGAAACTTTTCTTTCTTCAACCTCGTAGCCCCACTCTTTGCAAAGCGTGATAACCGAATTTCTTGTAATACCCGGCAAAATACTGCCGTTGAGCATAGGTGTTACGATTTTGCCGTCGATTTTGAAGAAGATGTTCATAGCGCCGACTTCTTCAATGTATTTTCTTTCAACGCCGTCAAGCCACAAAACCTGCGAATAGCCGTCGTCGTGCGCCTTAACCTGTGCGATAAGGCTTGCCGCGTAGTTACCGCCTGTTTTTGCAAAGCCCATACCGCCTCTTACGGCTCTTACGTATTCATCCTCAATCCAGATGCCGACAGGTGCAAGACCGCTTTCGTAATAAGCACCGCTCGGCGAAAGGATAATTATAAACATATATGTTTTCGACGGTGCAACGCCCAAAAATGCGTCTGTTGCGATGATGAACGGACGTATGTAGAGCGATGTGCCTTTTTCGGTAGGAATCCAGTCTTTATCAACGCTTACAACCGTTCTGACCGCTTCAACAAAATCCTCTTCGGGAATTTTGGGTATGCACAGTCTTTCGTTAGATGCATTTGTTCTTTTTGCATTCATTTCGGGTCTGAAAAGTCTTGCCCTGCCGTCCTCGCCTTTATACGCTTTAAGACCTTCAAACATTTCCTGTCCGTAGTGGAAAACCATAGCGGCAGGCGAAAGGCTCAAATTTTCAAACGGAACGACTCTCGCATCGTGCCAGCCTTTTCCCTCGGTATAGTTCATAACAAACATATGGTCGGTAAAAATGTGTCCGAAACCGAGATTTTTCTGGTCCGGTTTAGCCTTCGGGTTCTTTGTTCTTTCAATTTTGATTTCCATTAAAAATTCCTCCCTGCCATAATAATTATAAAATCAACATTTTCTTATATTATGCAACAAAACAAAAAAAAAATCTACCCTTTTTTTAAATTTTTAGTTATTTTTTATAAATTCGCGTTTTAATATTTACTTTATCGGAAAAATATGATAAAATTATATAAAAACAATAATATTTAACGAGGTGTTCTTAATGATACTTGTAACAGGCGGTGCGGGATTTATCGGCAGTCATACCTGCGTTGAGCTTTTAAACGCGGGATATGAAGTTGTTATTCTCGATAATTTCTGCAATTCAAAACCCGAGGCAGTTAAAAGAATTGAAAAAATCACAGGCAAGAGCGTTAAGCTTTACGAAGCGGATATGCTCGACAAAGACGCGGTTGAAAAGGTTTTTGACGAAAACAAAATCGATGCGGTTATTCACTTTGCGGGACTTAAAGCAGTAGGCGAATCGGTTTCAATTCCGCTTACATATTATCACAACAACATAACGGGTACTCTTATTCTCTGCGAGGTTATGGCAAAACACAACGTCAAAAAAATTGTGTTCTCGTCGTCGGCTACCGTTTACGGAAGCCCCAAAACCGTGCCGATTAAAGAGGATTTTCCGCTTTCGACAACCAACCCTTACGGCAGTACAAAACTTATGATTGAAAACATTCTCCGCGACCTTTATGTTTCGGACAATGAATGGTCAATCGCACTTTTGAGATATTTCAACCCCATCGGTGCGCACGAAAGCGGACTTTTGGGCGAGGACCCCAACGGTATCCCGAACAATCTCGTTCCTTATATTGCACAGGTTGCTCTCGGCAAGCTTGAAGTTTTGTCGGTGTTCGGCAACGATTATCCCACGCACGACGGCACGGGTGTAAGAGATTACATTCACGTTGTGGACTTAAGCCAGGGACACATTAAAGCACTTGAAAAAATTATGGATACAACCGGCGTTGACGCATATAACCTCGGCACAGGCACAGGTTACAGCGTTCTCGACGTTGTAAACGCATATCAGGAGGCAAGCGGTGTTAAAATCAACTACAAAATCGCTCCGCGCCGTCCCGGCGATATAGCAGAGTGCTATGCAGACCCGACAAAATCCAAAAACGAGCTTGGCTGGAGCGCAAAGCTTGACATTAAAAAAATGTGTATCGATTCGTGGAACTTTACTAAAAAAAATCCTAACGGACTTTAATTTTTAAAGGCATTTCACCGTTTGGTGTACTGCCATTTTTGACAGCAAGACGGTGAAGATGTACTGTACTATCTTCACCGTCTTTTTTTGGAGGACTTGAAAGACTATGAAAGAAACCGACACCTTGGAAAAATACATTAAAAAAATGAAAAAACCGAGCGACTTTTTTAATCATCATATATGCCGCAGCTCGCTTTACGGCGGAATTGAATATTTTGTTACGCTTTACAGCAAAATTCCCGAGCGCTTTCTATACGAAATATATAAAGAAGCGCTTATGAAAAGTATACGGCATAAATTTAAAAAACAGCTTTTCACCGAAAAACTCGAAAGAAAAATAAAAGCGCTCGGCAAAGACGAAATTTTAAGCAACACAAATCTTGTAAATCTCGCCGATGATGACGGATTTATAACAGTATACCGCGGTCATACCGACGATATCGAATACACATCGGCGTCGTGGACGGCAAATGAAGATTTCGCGCACCGTTTCGGCAAACGCCACGCACTGTTTGACAATCTGCCGTATTATTACGTCACAAAAGGGCGCGTAAATATTGACGACATTGTTATGTATATCACCGAGAAGGGCGAGGACGAAATTATTGTTCTGCCGAAATTTGTAAAAGAAAAAACACGGGAAATTTTTGAATTTTAACCTTAAATTGTATTTGATTTTTTTAATCAAACGTGTTATATTGTTTGTCGTAAGATATACAAACAGATATACAAAAATATGTGTGAGGTGTTTTATATGATAAGACGTATCATTGAAATAGACCGTGAAAAATGCAACGGCTGCGGACTTTGCGCCGAGGCTTGCCACGAGGGCGCAATCGGAATGGTTGACGGCAAAGCGAAACTTCTCCGCGACGACTACTGCGACGGACTCGGCGACTGCCTGCCCACTTGCCCTACCGGCGCAATATCGTTTGTAGAGCGCGAGGCGGCGGAATATGATGCCGAGGCGGTTAAGAAAAATATGGAAATTAAAAAACAAAAATTTCACGGCGGTTGCCCCGGTTCAATGGCAAGAACAATTTCTCACGAAAAGACGGAGGACGTATCAGCGGAAGATACCGCAAAACCGGTATCACAGCTTTCACAGTGGCCCGTGCAGATTAAGCTTGCACCCGTGAACGCTCCGTATTTTGACGGCGCAAATCTTCTCATTGCCGCAGACTGCACCGCTTACGCATATGCGGATTTTCACAGAGATTTTATAAAAAACCATATAACGCTTATCGGCTGTCCCAAGCTTGATATGACGGATTATTCCGAAAAACTTACGGAAATTATAAAAAACAACGATATAAAAAGCGTAAAGGTTGCAAGAATGTCCGTTCCGTGCTGCGGAGGTATTGAAAATGCCGTTAAAACCGCACTTCAGAACAGCGGAAAGTTTATTCCGTGGCAGGTTGTGACAATTTCAACAGACGGCGGAATTTTGGAATAATTTTATATTTTCAAATGTAAAATCAGTCACAAAAAATTTAGTTTTAACGCAAAAAACCGTGAGCCTTAAGCCCACGGTTTTTATTATGTTGTCTTAATTATTCTTCTGTTGTTTCAGCGGTTTCTTCGGAAACAGCTTCATCATTGGCAGCTTCTTCTTTTGCGTTTTCCTCCGCAACGATTTCAGCTTCCTCTGCTTTCTGTGCTTCTTCGATAATCGCTCTTATGCTCAAACCGATTTTTTTGTTTTCAAAATCGAGTTCAACAACTCTTGCGGTTACGTGCTGACCAACGCTCAATTCGTCCTCAACCTTGCCGATACGTTTTGCGGCAACCTGCGAAATATGAATTAAGCCGTCAACTCCGGGATAAATTTCAGCAAATGCACCAAACGGAACAATTCTTACGATTTTGCAGTCGATGTCTTTGCCCACCTCAAGCTCTGCTTTTGCTTTTTCCCACGGATTGTCGCAAGCTTTTTTGTAACCGAGCGAAACTTTGCCTGTTTCTTTGTTAAAGTCGATTACATAAACTTCAACAGTTTCACCCTCCGAAACAACCTCGGACGGGTGTTTGATTTTCGACCACGAAAGCTCGGAAATGTGAACCAAGCCGTCTACACCGCCGATGTCAACAAACGCACCGAATTTTGTGAGCGATTTAACAACGCCTGTGTATGTTTTGCCGACTTCAACGTTGTTCCAGAATTCTTCTGCAAGTTTCTTTTTCTGCTCTCTGATAACCGCCGCGATTGAGCCGACGATTTTCGTTCTGCCGCGTTTTTTGGAAATTTCAATAATTTTAAGATCAACGGTAAGATTCTGCAATACCGACAAATCAGCCAAATATCTGTCCGACGCAAATTTTGCCGGAACAAAAATTCTTCCGCCGTTAACAGCAACCAAAACACCGCCGTTTAAAATTTCAACAACCTTACCCGTAAGAACGGTTTCGTTTTCAAAAGCTTCTTCCAAAACTTTTTCGCTCTTGATAGCGTCGATTTTTCTTTTTGAAAGCGTAACTTCGCCCTCAACGTCATTAACTCTGACAACGAAAACTTCAATTTCGTCGCCGACATTTATAAGTTCACAAATGTCAGCCTCGGGGTCGTCAACAACCTCGCTTGCAGGTATGAAACCGTCTGATTTATACCCCAAGTTAACGCTGACACCGTTGGGTTCAACTCGCATAACGGTTCCCTTAACAATATCACCTGTTTTTAAGGTAACCAAAGCCTGCTCCTTTTCGTGTTCTTTCAATACTTCGGCAAAGCTTACTTCGCCATTTACCATTTCTTCCATCTCGCCTACTACCTCCTTAATTATCCACGGCGGAGTCGATGCTCCGGCCGTAATACCAATTTTGTTTTTTGGTATATCGAAACGCAAGGGTAAATCCCTCACGGTTTCAATCTGAAAAGTGTTTTTGCAGTATTTTTTTGAAATATCCGCAAGCCGTTTTGTGTTTGCGCTCATCCTGCCGCCCACAACCAGCATAATATCGACCGTTTTCGATATTTCCTCCGCGTCTTTCTGACGTTTTTCGGTCGCACTACATATTGTATCAAATATTATGGGGTTTTGGCAAGATATTTTTACAAATTTTTTTATTTTTTCGTAATTTTTTTTATCCATAGTGGTCTGCGCCACCAGACAAACCCTGTCGGACGGCGAAATTTTGCCGTCAAGCTCGCTTAAATCGCTTATAACCAGCGCGCTGTCGTCACACCAGCCGTTTATACCGTCAACCTCGGGGTGATGCTTGTCCCCCGCGATGATGATTTTATAGCCTTTTTCGTGATACTCCGAGGCGATATTGTGAATTTTTTTCACAAACGGACAGGTTAAATCGCAAAAATCAATATTTTCGCTTTTTATTTTTTCAATCACGCTTTTTTTAACGCCGTGCGTACGTATCGCAAGCGTTGCGCCTTTCGGCGTTTCATCGGGCGAATTTACAATTTTCACGCCGAGCGACTCAAATTTTTCTATCACCGAGCCGTTGTGAATAATCGGTCCGAGCGTGACGGTTTTTTTCTCTTTTGCAATGCGCATAAGCTCGTTTACGGCGCGCTCTACGCCGAAGCAAAAACCTGCGCTTTTTGCCACTGTTATTTTACACATTTTTTGTATCTCCGGCAAGTTTTTTAATTTCTCCGTAAATGTCACCGCTCAAAACTTCAAGCTCCTCTGGAGTGAGTTTTTTGCCTTTAAGTTCGGTCAAATCCATACATTTGCCGATGTTTATTTTTATCTTTGAAAAAGGTTTATAACTTGCGTTAATGTATATCGGCACAACATTTGCACCCGTTCTCGACGCGATAAGCGCCGCGCCTTTTTTCGCGTCCGCGCCGTTCATTTGTTTTGTGCGCGTGCCCGTCGGAAACATCCCCAAAACCTCGCCGTTTTTAAGAACCTCCATAGAGCTTTTTATTGCCTTAATATCCGCCGCACCGCGCTTTATGGGAATAACACCCTCACTCGTCAAAAGCTTGTTTAAAAAGAAATTTTCAAACAGCTCGCTTTTCGCCATAAAATGGACTTTCCGCTTTAAAAACAGTATCAGAATGACGGGATCCCAGTTGCTTTGGTGGTTTGCGCACACCATACACGCACCGTTGTCGGGGATATTTTCCATACCCGAAATTTCTATTCTGAAAATCACACGGCAAAATACTTTTACCAGAAACTCAACAATTCTTAAAATCATACTCTATTTTTCCAATCTTTCAGAAATTATGTTTTCAATAAGACGCTCCGACTCCGCAAGATTAAGCTCGCTCGTATCCGCCAAAATACTGTCGCCGGCAGGTTTAAGAGGTGCAAACGCACGCTCCTCGTCGTTTTTGTCACGCTTTTTCATATCGCACAAAACCTCGTCAAACGTGACGTTTTCTCCCTTTTCCAAAAGCTCGTCAAAGCGCCTTTTTGCGCGTTTTTCAGCACTTGCGGTGAGAAAAATTTTAATATCCGCATCGGGCAGAACATATGTTCCTATGTCGCGCCCGTCCATAATACAGCTGTGATTTTTCGCGATTTCGCGCTGTAAATCCACAAGCTTTAAGCGGACTTCCTTTATGACCGCAATATTTGACGCGCCCATCGACACCTCGGGCGTTCTTATAAGGTTGGTAACGTCCGCGCCGTCAAGATAAATATGCTGATTACCGTCTATGTGCGAAATTTCGATTTTCGTATCGGCAATAGCCTTTATCACGCTTGGTATATCGTTTTTTATGTCAATTTTCAAATTCAGCATTTTTAATGCTGACGCGCGGTACATCGCACCCGTGTCTATGTATATAAACCCGAATTTTTTTGCCGCAAGACGCGCCAGCGTGCTTTTTCCTGCGCCCGACGGGCCGTCAATGGCAACGTTTATAATTTTCATTTTGTCCTCCGAATTAAATAACGCGGTGTCCCAAGCCTATGCCGACTTCGTTTAGGTGAAGCATACCGATTGCAAAAAATATGCACACGCAAAGGTGCTCTTTATACCTTGCAATGCCGATTTTTCCGCCGACGTTAAGCCCGATTGCCTTATCCATAACCTGCGTAATAGCCTCACGCGTTGCACCGATAACGGCGCCCTCCTCACGGTGAGTGCTCGAAATAACTCCCTCGCGCACCGCAGAAACCACCGCGCGCTCAACAATTTTGTTGATGTTGGTTATAAATTCTCCGCCGTAATCGACCGCGGAACACACAAATCCGTCCTTGCTTTTTTCTTCTATGTACTCACGCTCGGCGCTTCTGCCTTTTGTGAGTGCAATGGAAATCGCCGCGGCTGCCACGTCACGGCTGCCGATTTCATTTTCGTTCATAATTTTCTCCTTTGCTGCCATATTACCGTCGGGCGGTAGTCTGATACCGCCTTAAATTTTATTATACAACATTTTTCGCGGATTTACAATACCTTTTCAACTGTTTTTGAGAATTATCCGTCCTACAAAATTTATGCCCTTTGTTATCGGAATTTCGCCGTTTGCCGTTGTAAGATAAAGATTATCGGTCATATCCGAAATTTTAACGGTGTATTTTTCGTTTTTAAGTGCCTTTATCTCTATAACCGACGTGCTTAAGAGTTCAAGCTTTTTTTCGGTTTGGTCAAAGACGTCCACCTTTTCGCCGTTCACCAAAATTTCAAGCTCATTTTTCGGCTCGCCCGACAAAAGCGTGAGCGTCACAACACCCTCGCGGATTGCGTCATCGCCTACCGCCGTGCCTTCAAAAACCTCAATATCGGTAAAATATCCCTTTACAAAAGGAATTTTCAATCCGATCTGCGATATTAAAACCAGTGCAAGCAGTGATATACAAAGCGTTTTAAGCGTTTTGTCAACGTTTATATTTTCGCTTTTTTTCCTTATTTTATCAAAAAATTTATTCATATTCCGCCCTCCCGAAAATATTTCATCACAAGTATATTTTATGAAGAAACGGAAAATAAATTCAAATTATCTATACGTTTTTGCCTGCAAGATAACCTGTCGAAAAGGCAATCTGCAAATTGTAACCGCCTGTATACGCGTCGACGTCGATAACCTCGCCGGCGAAAAACAGTCCGCTTTCAAGCTTGGACTCCATAGTTGACGGGTTTATCTCTTTCACGCACACTCCGCCCGACGTAACAATTGCCTCGGAAACGGGACGGAAATCCTTTATGTTAAGCGGAAAACGCTTTATTGCCGAAACAAGATTTTTTCGTTCGTTCTTTGTTATTTCGTTAACCTTTTTGTGCTCGAAAATCCCCGATTTTTCCGCAACGGGGGCAATCATTTTCTGCGGTAAGAGTTTTGACAGCGAATTTACAAAATCCTTGTTTTTAAATTCATCAAAATCGCGCAAAATGCGCTTGTCCAGCGTTTTTTCGTCCAGTGCCGGTTTTAAATCTATAAAAACCTTACACTCTGACACCCGGTCGGGTTTTATGTGACTGCTCGCGCTCAAAACGAGCGGACCCGAAATTCCGTAATGCGTGAAAAGCATTTCGCCCATTTCGGAAAAAATCTCTTTTTTGCCGTCATATACGCTTAAAACAACATTTTTCAATGACAGTCCCATCATAGGATAAACATTTTCCTTTGTTTCAAGCGGTACGAGCGACGGTTTGGGCGGTATTACGGTATGACCGAATTTTTGAGCGAATTTATATCCGTCGCCCGTCGAACCAGTGGACGGATAACTAACACCGCCGGTTGCGATAACAACTTTGTCGCACAAAAGGCTTTTTTTGTCGGCAAAAATCACTCTCTTTTTGCCGTCCTCGCTTAAAATATCGGCAACCTCGCTGTTGTAAAGTACAACGCCGTTTTTTGCAAGCAGTTTTTTCAGCGCGTTCAAAACATCTTTCGATTTATCGCTTACAGGGAAAATTCTCCCTCCGCGCTCGACTTTTGTTTCAAGACCGAGCTTGTTTAAAAGCCGTATAAGGTCGGCATTTGTGAAAGAATAAAACGCGCTGTATAAAAAATTTGAGTTGCGCGGAACATTTTTGAAAAATTCCTCAATATCGGCATTGTTTGTAATGTTGCAGCGTCCCTTGCCCGTTATGAGAAGCTTTTTTCCAAGCATATTGTTTTTTTCGGTAAGCACAACTTTTTTGCCCCTCGCGGCGGCAACCGCGGCGGTCATCATTCCGGCAGGCCCTCCGCCTATAACGCAAACAACACTCACATTTTCACCCCGTTTATTTTATGTATTTCTCGTAAACCTCGTATTCGTCCCAAATATCCTCAAGTTCGGAAAGCGTTTTTCCGACCTCCTCCTTGCGTTCGATAACAAGCGCGACAATAAGCGCATTGATAATCGAAAGCGGTGCGACAAGCGAATCTACAAACGTTGACATATCGCACCGAGCGGTGAGCGTGTAGCTCGCGTTTTCGGTGATGGGCGAATTTTGACTGTCGGTAATCGCAACAATACTGCTTTTTTTCTCGTGCGCATATTTTAACGCGTTTATCGTTCTGCGCGAATAACGCGGAAAACTAATCGCTACAACGACGTCGTTTTCGCCTATTCTGTAAATCTGCTCAAACGTTTCACTCGCACTGTTTGTGCTTATAATTTTAACATTCGGAAAAATTAAATTAAGGTAAAATCCCAGAAAATTCGCTATGGAATAACAGCTTCTTGCGCCGATAATATAAATATTCTCGGCGTTTAAAATTGTTGACACCGCGCCGTCAAATGCGTCTTTATCAAGCTCCTCACCCGTTTGTTTAAGCTTCTCCATATCCGAAAGAAGCACCGATTTTAAAACGTTCTGCTCATCGATATGCGTCTTTATTATTTCCATTCGCTGAACGGAAGTAAGCTTGTTGCGTATAAGCTCGCGCAGAGCCTTCTGAAGTTTGGGATATCCCCCGAAACCAAGCTCAACCGCGAAGCGGACAACTGTAGACTCGCTCACTCCCACAACCTTGCCAAGCTTTGACGCAGTGATGAACGCCGCTTTGTCATAATGTTTTACAATATAGTCGGCAATTTTTTTGTGACTCTTGCTGAAGGTATCCGACCGTGCCGAAATTTCGGCAATTAAATCTTTCTCCATTTTTAAACCCTCTTATTTTTCTGATAATGTATATGCAGTCAAACACCTCCAATGGACGCCATTGGAGGTGTTTTAAGGTTTGTAATTATCGAGCTATAAATATACACTATCTGTTAATCAAATCTATATTTAAAAACCCTTGCATCGGAATGCCTCAATTAGCACTTTGTAACGTTGGCAGCTTGAGGGCCTTTGTTTCCTTCGATAACTTCAAATTCTACGTTATCACCCTCTGCAAGTGATTTGTAGCCGTCCATTGTAATAGCCGAAAAATGAACAAAAACGTCTGTACCGTCTTCGCATTCGATGAAGCCGTAGCCTTTTTCAGCATTAAACCATTTAACTGTACCTTTTTGCATATCTAAAGTACCTCCTAAAAATTTTACGAGCTTAATTTTTCGCTCAATGAATAGTTTACCATATCGGCAAAAAAAAGTCAAATGTTTTTTTGAAAAACCGTAACTCTTTTTTCATCAAAAAGCGACATTTCCAAAGACCGTTTATTAAAGCTCTATTTCCTTGTAAATAGTGGGAATAACCTTATTTTCAACGTCCAAATCCTCCGCGGTCATATCGTCAAACATTCCCACGTGATACGGTACAACCTTTTTGGCGTTTATTTTTTTTGCAAAACGCGCCGCGTCGGTTTTGTTCATATTGTTTCCCAGTCCGTTTACCGGCATAAACAAAACATCTATACCGTCCGGAATATCGCCGAAAATATCGGTATTATACAGCGTGTCGCCGGTGATGTAGTATTTCTTTTCGCCGTCGTCGATTATAACGCCTATCGGGTGCGGGTCGGAATGTGCGGCAAGCACCGAAGTAAATTTCACGCCGTCCTGCGTCCACTCAGTGTGACGGTTGAATTTAACATAATTCTGATTTTTGTTGCCTATTTTTCTCGCTTCTTCAAAAGCCGCCTCGGGCGCAAGCACGGTAACGCTTTTTTCACCGCAAATATAGTGCACAAGCGTGTCGGGGTCGGTGTGGTCAAGATGGTTATGCGTAAGCACCAGGACGTCGGGAACAATTTTAAGAAAACTTTCGTCCGCCGGCACACGGCGGTAGTTGCGCGGATTAACTCTTACAACGCTGTTTGAAAGATACGGATCTGTCATAATTTTGATTTTGCCATTGTCAAACAAAAGTCCCGCCTGTCCGAGATAAGTAATTTTCATCATATTTGTCAAGTCCCTTCAAAATGTAAAATAATTAAAACAAATCAGCGCACACACGGCGCGCTGATTTGGCTAATTTAATATTCTTAAACGATATAACCGTAAACCTTTTCGGGAAGCTCCGATTTAGCTGCGCTGACTGTGATTGTGAAATTGATGTTTTTATCCTTCGCGATTTTGTCGATTTTTTCTATAAAACCGTCAAGACCTTTAATATCGTCGTCAACAACCTTGAAAAGACTGTCAACAAAAATATGGGTAATATCGTAATTCTGCGAAAGAGCGCCGTTTATAAAGCATATAAACTCATTGTACGTCTTGATTGCATACTCTGCCGCGTCGATAAGGCGAACCGCATAATTGAGCTGGTAAACGTGCCTGTCGCCCGAGTTTATGAACACAACATTTCCGTGCGCGGTGTCAATAGCCTCGTTAACTCTGTCAAGCATCATTTTGGTCTTTCCCGTACCTTTTTTTCCAACGATTAAATTAACCATCAAAATCACTCCTTTTTTTAAATTAAAGCCTCCGAAAGAAATATTTTCCTGATTAAATAATATCATAGCTTTGCACGATATGCAAGGTGTTTTGTAAAAAAGGGAAAAATACGTCAAAAAACACAAAATTTAATACCGATTTTTGTAAAAAAACGCAAAAATTATTGACGCAAAAATACCGCCGAAAAGCATCGGCGGTGTTTTCATTAAGAATTGCGTATTAAATTCTTTGCTATGTAGAAAAATCCACACAGCCTACTCTTCAAGTCCGAAGCTGATTTCAAGAGCCTCGTTCACCCTTGCCATAAGCTCCTCGTCCAGATGTCCGATTTTTTCTTTAAGCCGTCTTTTGTCAATAGTCCGCACCTGCTCGGCAAGAATAACCGAGTCTTTGTTAAGTCCGTACTCGTCGCCCGAAATTTCAATGTGCGTGGGCAGCTTTGCTTTGTTGATTTGAGATGTAACGGCTGCGATAATCACAGTCGGACTGTATTTGTTTCCAATATCGTTCTGGATAACCAAAACGGGTCTTACACCGCCCTGTTCCGAACCGACAACAGGGCTTAAATCAGCATAAAAAACATCGCCGCGTTTTACAATCATTCTTATTCACACTCCGAAAGTTTCTCCTCGTAGCTCTGCTGCTGCTGACAGTCCGCTTCAAAGCAAACACTTGCAAATTCCAAGTTGATTTTCGCCATATCCTCGTAGCCCTTTTTCATCATCTCGGCGTGCTGCTGCTTTTTTCGGTCTTTGATATAAAGCCGCATTGCCTCGCGGATAAATTCACTTCTGTTAACATTTTGCCGTTGTGCAAGCAAATCCACTTCTTCAAGCAGCGAATCGGAAACACTAATCAGTATTTTTTTGTGATGTGCCAAGACAGTCAAGCCCCCTCAACTTCTTTAATATTACTTGAATTTACATATTTATAAGCTTATTTCAGATACTAAAATTATACCCCACACCGCACTGTTTGTCAAATGCAGTTTATTCCAAATTAAGCCCCGTGTATGTAAACCCCGGGAACGCGCTTGCTCAAGCTGCACAACACCTCATAGTTTATTGTTCCTATAATTTCAGCAGTTTCTTCTACGGTAACAGTATTATTACCGCTTTTTCCAAATAATATAACCTCATCACCCAAATTTATATTTTTAAGATGAGTTGCGTCAACCATAAGCTGATCCATACAAACGCGCCCCAAAACCCTGCACCTCTCGCCGTTTATAATGACGTCCGCTTTGTTTGAAAGAAGCCTGTTGTAGCCGTCGGCATATCCTGCCGAAACGGTTGCGATTTTCATTTTTTCCTTTGCGGTAAACGTTCCGCCGTAACTTACGCTCGTTCCTGCCTCCACCGTTTTAATGTGCACAACCCTGCTTTTAAAGCTCATTGCGCTTTCAAGCTTTAACGCATCTTTGTTCACAAAATCCGACGGGTAATAACCGTAAGTTATAATTCCGCTGCGCACCATATCAAGGTGGTATTCGGGAAAATCTATAATTCCGGCGCTGTTGCAGATGTGGCATATGGGAATTTTTATTCCCCTTTTCAAAAGCTCATTTTTTATAAACATAAACTTTTCAAACTGCACTCTGGTAGGCATTTTGTCCGCTTCGTCCGCCTTTGCGAAATGCGAAAACATTCCCTCGATTTCTATGCCGTCAAGCTTTGAAATTTTTATAATTTCCTCCACTGCGTCCTCGCTTGGCAAAAATCCTATCCGTGCCATTCCCGTGTCGATTTTAATGTGAATTTTCGCGGTTTTCCCGAGTTTTTTCGCGGTGTCCGAAAGCTTTTTCGCGGTGTCAAAATCAAAAACCGTGAGCGTGATGTTGTCTTTCACAAGCTCGGCATATTCGTCGCCGAACACCGCGCCGAGAATGAGAACGGGCGTGTTTATTCCAGCTCTGCGGAGCTGTTCCGCCTCGCCGTAGGTTGCAACGCCGAAATAGTCAGCGCCTCCGTCAAACAAAAGCGACTTTGCAACCTCAACCGCGCCGTGACCGTATGCGTCCGCCTTGATAACAGCCAGCAGACGCGTGCCGTCCTTTAAAAGTCCGCGTATGTTTTTTACATTGTTCTTTACCGCGTCAAGTTTTATCTCTTTCCAAACCCTCATTGGTATCCCCTTCTGTATCAAAAACACCGTCTTTGAATTTTTTCACAAATTCAAATCCGTTAAATTTCATTTCAAAAAGTTTTTCTCCGCCTTTTCTGAAAACGGTAAACGATTTCGGTTCAAGCTTTTTTTCGTCCAAAATCATAATTTCCACAAGCTCGTCACCGCTTTTTGTGGAAACGTCGCATTTTATGCTTATGCCTGCACCGCCCTCTTCATAGATGTATCCCGAGCCTTTGCCGGCAATGTACCGCGCAAAAAATTTGTCGGGAAAAATGTGCAGATATTCGTCCTTTTCCTCTTTGACCTTTTCCTTGCCGTTCGTTTTTCCGTTTATAATTACAGCCTCGCCGTCTTTGAAAACGATTTTCAGCTTATCTTCGGGATATTCAACCATACGCGCGCCGTCCTTTTCGGAGCAAAGCGCAAATTTATACGAATTTTCCGTTTTGTTGCTGAAAACCTCAATACTGCCCGACGCGGCGTAGCTTTGCATATCAAGATATTTTTTCTCAAACCGTTCTTCAAACGTCTGCTTTTGAGGCGCGGAGCACCCCGTGAGCACGAGCGAAATCAAAAGTATCGGAAAATATCTTAACTTTTTCAAAAATCAGCCTCCCAAATATTTTAAGGCATAGGCAAGCGTGTTTATAATGTCGGTCGGCGTAAGTCCGTATTCACCGAGACTTTGCGATGCCATATCCGCCGCAAGCGAATGAACGTAAACACCCAAAAGCGCGGCATTTTCTGCGCTCATACCCTGGCATACAAACGAAGTTATAACGCCTGCAAGAACGTCGCCCGTACCGCCCGTCGCCATTCCCGAATTTCCGAGAACGTTTTCAAAAACCTTTCCGTTTTTGAAAACAACCTTTGTTCGGTGCGATTTAAGCACAACACAGACGCTGTATTTTTTTGCAAATTCAACTGCGAGCTGTTCGGCATTATCAATGACATAATCCAAATCTTTGCCGGCAAGACGTGCAAATTCCGCGATGTGCGGTGTGAGAACAATCTCCTGCCTATGGCTTGTTAATACATTTATATTCAAAGCCAGCGCATTTATTCCGTCCGCGTCGATAACAAGCGGTTTTTCGCACTGTTTAACAATATTTTCAACAATATATCTTGTGCCGTCGGTAAGCGACATTCCGCACCCGATAAGGCAGACATTGCATTTTTGCGAAAATTTCAGTATTGCGTCAAATGCGTCTTTTGTCAAAACTCCGTTGTCGTCGCACAAAGGATAGGTCATAACCTCTTTGAGCGTAATTTCAAAAATATTGTTAAGACTTCTCGGCGTGCCGAGCGTTATAAGACCGCTCCCCGTTTTTAAAATCGCCTCGCACGCAAGACGCGCCGCGCCCGTAAAACCCGTGCTTCCGGCAACAGCAAACGCTCTGCCGAACGTGCCCTTGTGCGAATTTTCCGCACGCTTGGGCAAAAGCTTTACAGCTTTTGCAAGCGAGATTATATTCCCATTTTCAACGTCGCTTTTTTGCACCGCAGACACAAAGCGCGTGTGATTTTCGTCAAAATCGGCAAAAACAACCGCTGCTGCCATATCGTTGTCGTGCGAAATTGTGAGCGCAAAATTTTTATCACTGTATGTTTTAAGTATTTCCTTTGCTTTTTCGGAAAATTCAAAAAACGGCTTTCCGAGTTCATCTCTCACAACCGAAATTTCGGTTAACGGCAAACGCGAAAGACCGCAGCCTATCGCCTTTGCGAGCGCCTCTTTTGCACAAAAAGCGCCCGCAACCGTATTGATATTATAGCTGCGGCTCTTAAAATATTCAATTTCTTTTTGTGAAAACAGCTTGTTTAAAAATTCAGTCTTTGACGCTAATTTTTCAAGCCGTGAAATTTTTAAAATATCAACGCCGATTGACATAAACTATGCCTCCGTGCCTTAATAATTTTCAATCTCGCCTTTTAAATGAACGGTTCTCGGCGAATATGTCTTCATTGCCTCAATCATCTTTTGTGGCGGATTGAAAACGAGAGTTTTTTTCTGCCCGTCTTTCGAGAACACCGCATAATAAGCATTTTCGTAATTTCTTGTTCCGAGGTCAAACACGTTCGTGTAATTCTCGCCCTGCTTATACGGCGCAACAATCTCAAATTCTTTCGTCGAAAAGCTCAAAACTCTTTTTCTCTTTCTTTTCGCTATGATTTTGTCAATGTCGATATCGCCGTTTGTGAGAATATATTCATATTCCACATTAAAATGCGTGATAAGAATATACGCGCCGTAAACAACTCCGGCGTCTATGAGCAGAACAAAGCTCGAAAACGGTGTAAACAAAAAGAATAGCGAAAAACCAAGAAGAATTACTGCCAAAATAATCCCCAGCGCCGAAATTGTGAGTTCAACAGGATTTTTTTTCACCTTTACGATATACTCGCAAAAAACGTCCATAACACTTCTCCTAACATTATTTATTTCTTAAAACATTTAAAATATCGTTAAAATAATCGGGAATTTCGCTGTCAAATTCCATATAATCACCCGTCACGGGGTGAACAAACCCGATTGTTTTTGCGTGGAGCACCTGCGATGTGAGGTTAAATTCATTTTTTTTCGGACCGTAAACCGCGTCGCCCAAAACGGGATGACCGATATATTTCAAATGCACCCTTATCTGGTGCGTTCTGCCCGTTTCAAGACGGCAGGTAAGGTATGTGTAATCGCAAAACCGTTCCAAAACCTCAAAATGCGTGACGGCATTTTTTGAATTTTTGCTTGTCACCGCCATTTTTTTGCGCTCGGTCGGGTGACGCCCTATCGGCGCGTCGATAACGCCCCTGTTTGTTTCTATAACGCCGTTTGCAATGCAGATATAGCGCCGTTTTACACTTTTTTCCTTAATCTGTTCGGCAAGCGAAATGTGCGCGCGGTTTGTTTTTGCCACAAGCAAAAGTCCCGACGTATCTTTGTCGATACGGTGGACAATTCCCGGACGGATAACCCCGTTTATTCCGCTTAAATTGCCCTTGCAATGGTACAAAAGCGCGTTTACAAGCGTGCCGGAATAATTTCCCGCGGCAGGGTGGACAACCATATTTTTACCCTTGTTTACCACCAAAAGCTCGTCGTCCTCATACACAATGTCGAGCGGTATGTTTTCGGGTTTAACGTCAAGTTCTTTGGGTTCAAAATCCGAAACCTCCACAACGTCGCCCGTGCAGACTTTATAGCTTACGCGCGCCGTTTCGCCGTTTACGGTAACGCGCCCGTCCTCAATAAGCTTTTGCACCGCAGAACGTGTGAGCGAGTCGATTTTTACGAATTTATCCAATCTCTCGCCGCCGTTTTCGCATACAAGAGTGATTTTATCCATTGCCGTTTTCCTCACTGCTTTCAGCCGTTTTTTCCTTTTTCCGCGCCTTGTCCGCGTCATAATAAAATACAATGTAAACGCAAAGCAAAACCGCGCCGACAACCACACAGCAATCGGCAAAATTGAACACGGGATAGTTTATAAAATCAAGCTTTATCATATCCACAACACTGCCGTGACGGAAAATTCTGTCGAGAAAATTTCCTACCGCACCGGCATAAATAAGCGAAATCGCGAAGTTGAAAATTTTATTCGGCGTGCGTTTTTTTATTATCACAAATGTGAGCGCGATGAGCACAAGAGCGGTGAAAATTATAAAAAAGTACCGTCTGCCCGAAAAAATGCCCCAAGCCGCGCCCGTATTTTTAATGTAAGTAAACGATAAAATACCGCTTATAACGTTTATGCTTTCTTCAAACGGAATATTTTTCACCGTTAAAGCCTTTGTAAGCTGGTCGGCTATAACAAGCACAACCGACAAAATAACGTAAAGCACAAAACCGCCTCCTTAAAACGCCGGATTATGCATTGGCAAGCTTTTCAATTCCCTTTTTAATTCTCGCAACAGACTCATCTTTGCCGAGAATGTAGCCAAGCTCGATAGCTCCGCCGGGTGTGAATGCCTTTCCGCTCAGTGCAACGCGGAGCGGCCAGAGAATTATGCCGTTTTTAACGCCGAGTTTTTCGATAAGCGCAAAGAGTGCATTATGAATGTTTTCCTCTGTCCAATCCGAAATTTCTTCAAGCACGGGAAGCGAATTTTTAAGGCTTTCAAGCGAATTTTCGGGATTGGTTTTCATCTTTTTGTGCGTGTAGAGCGAAATGTCGTATTCGGGCAAAGCGTCGATAAAGTCGATTTGCTCGGGAATATCCGAGAATTTTTCGCATCTGTCGTGTAAAAGACGCGCAAGTTCCGTTTTGTCAACGTCCTTTTTAACCGCTTTTTCAAAATACGGATTTGCTTTTTCCAAAAATTCCTCAACCGTCATTTTTCTTATATATTCGCCGTTGAGCCAGCTTAATTTTTTCTCATCGAAAACGGCAGGCGATTTGCTTATGCCGTCAATGCTGAAATTCTCGATAAGCTCGTCCATTGTGAATATTTCTTTATCTCCCCCGGGACTCCAGCCGAGAAGCGCGATATAGTTTATAATCGCGTCTTTTAAGTATCCTTTGTTTATAAAATCCTCATACGACGCGTCGCCCTCGCGCTTTGAAAGCTTTTTGCCGTTTTCTTTGATAATCGGCGAAACGTGAATGTATGTCGGAATTTCCCAGCCGAACGCCTGATACAAAAGATTGTATTTCGGTGTGCTCGAAAGGTATTCGTTGCCTCTTATAACGTGGGTGATGTGCATTAAATGGTCATCAACAACGTTTGCAAAATTGTAGGTCGGAAGTCCGTCCGATTTCAGAAGAACGTTATCGTCAAGCGTTGAATTTTCAACCGTGATTTTGCCGAAAACCGCGTCCTCAAAGCTTGTTGTGCCGTGAGGGTCGATTTTTTGTCTTATAACATACGGAACGCCCGCTTTAAGCTTTTCCTCGATTTCTTCTTTTGAAAGACCGCGGCAGCAGCCGTCGTATTTCGGCGTCATTTTGTGCGCAAGCTGTGCCTCTTTGAGCTTGTCAAGACGCTCTTTGTCGCAGAAACAGTAGTATGCACCGCCAAGCTCAACAAGCTTTTCGGCATACTCTTTATAAATATTTCTTCGCTCGCTCTGAATGTACGGACCGTAATCACCGCCCACATCCGGACCCTCATCGTGCTTAATTCCCGTTTCTTTAAGCGTTCTGTAAATCAAATCCACCGCGCCGTCAACATATCTTTCCTGGTCGGTGTCCTCAATTCTCAAAATATAATCTCCGCCCATATGCTTTGTTAAAAGATAAGCATAAAGCGCCGTTCTCAAATTTCCGATATGCATATATCCCGTAGGACTCGGTGCAAAACGGGTTCTAACCTTTGACATTTATATCTTTCCCTTCGTTTATGGCTGACGCCTATTTTTCCGCGTTTATAATTTCTTTGGCCTTTTTGATTGCTTCTTCAACCGTAAGTTCCAAAACAGTGTCGGATTTTCTTTCTTTAAACTCAACAATGCCCTCGCCGAATTTTTTGCCGACGGTAATTCTTATCGGAATACCCACAAGGTCGGCGTCGTTGAATTTTACGCCAGCGCGCTCGTTTCTGTCATCATAGAGCACGTCTATACCCTCGTTTTTGAGCATTTCATAAAGCTTTTCTCCGCCCTCTTTCTGCTCCTCGCTTTTCATATTGGGAACAACCAGAATAACCTCAAACGGTGCAACACTCATAGGCCAGATTATGCCTTTTTCGTCGCTGTGCTGTTCAATAATCGCCGCAACACAACGGTTTACGCCTATGCCGTAGCAACCCATAATCGGAACCTTCGGTTTTCCGTCCTCGTCGAGAAATGTGCAGTCGAGCGCCTCTGTATATTTTGTGCCGAGTTTGAAGATGTGTCCAACCTCAATACCCTGACAGATTTTCATTTTTCCTCCGCATTTCGGGCAGGTGTCGCCCTCTGTAACCGTTCTGAAATCACCGACAAAATCGGGTGTAAAATCACGTCCGACGTTAACATTTATAAAGTGATAATCCGATTCGTTTGCGCCCACAAGGAAGTTTTTCATATTCATAATTTCGTTGTCGGCAATAACCTCAATACCGAGATTTATAGGACCTGCAAAACCAACGTTTGCGTGAGTGATTTCCATAACGTCGGCAGGAGATGCAAGCTCAAGCGAAACCGCTTTAAGGTGGTTTGCAAGCTTTGTTTCGTTGACATCTCTGTCACCGCGCACCATAACCGCAACAAATTTGCCGTCCGCGTTGTAGATAAGCGTTTTTGCAAAGTTGTCCGCAGTCTGATTAAGACCTTCAACAAGTTCATCTATCGTGCCGGCGTGCGGTGTGTGGATTTTTTCGATTTCGCGCATTTCTTCGTCTTTTGCCGGGTCGGGAATACAAACCGCCTTTTCGGAGTTTGCGCTGTATCCGCATTTTTCGCAGTATGCAATGGTGTCCTCGCCGATGTCCGACTTAACCATAAATTCCTGCGAACCGCTTCCGCCCATTGCGCCCGAATCCGCGTCAACGATTATAAAATCAAGTCCCATTCTTTTAAAAGCCTTATTGTATGCCGAATACATTTTTTTATACGACACGTCAAGCCCCTGCTCGTCCTTGTCAAAGCTGTACGCGTCTTTCATTATAAACTCACGGCTTCTTATAACACCAAATCTCGGACGGCGCTCATCGCGGTATTTCGTTTGAATTTGGTATATCGTCATAGGAAGCTGTTTGTACGATTTTACAGTATTTTTAACCGTTTCGGTAAAAATCTCCTCGTGAGTCGGTCCGAGGCAGAAATCACGGTTTGAGCGGTCTTTCAAACGAAACATTTCCGAGCCAAAAACCTCCCATCTGCCCGACGCCATATAGCTTTCGGCAGGAAGAAGAGCCGACATAATAAGCTCTACCGCGTCCTCACGGTTCATTTCCTCTCTTAATATATTTTCAACTTTGCGCAGTGTTTTGAGTCCCATAGGAAGATAGGAATACACTCCCGACGCAAGTTTGCGCATAAGACCTGCGCGGAGCATAAGCTGATGGCTTACAATTTCAGCCTCGGCAGGAACTTCTCTTAATGTGGGAAGCAAATACTTCGATAATCTCATTTTTAATTTCAAACCTTTCTATCCCTATTGTATCATTCTTATAGTATAATCTATTTAACGCAAAGTTGCAACACTTTTTTGTTATTTTTTTAAATTTTTCCTCTATTACGCAAAAAAGGACGGCTGTTAACACACAAAAACACGCATATCGCTTTTTTGGCGATATGCGTGTTTTTCGCTTTTTAATTATTCTGTGCCGTTAATATTTAATTAAAGTCCCGACGCAAACTCGTCAATCAAATATTTTCCGTCCTGCTGTTTTAATATCAGATAAAATGACGTTTCGGTTTGATTCGGGTCAAATACCGATTTATCGTCCGGCGTCATTGTCACCTCCGCAAGTGCAACCCATTCGCCGTTTGTAAAGCCTTTTTCCGCCGGGTTATCAACCGCGGTGATGTTTTTGAGCGTTGCCTTGTTCATACCAAAAACGTAATCGTCACCGAAGAAACCGTCTATACAGCTTTGCGTGCAGTAACGTTTCATATTCTCAAAATCGCCGTCGCTGAACAGGTAAAAGAACTGTTCTGCTGTATATTCGGGCGACGCTTTGTCATATTGGCTCGGTTTTTCGGCAAAATTGCCGTTGTCTTTTGCGAAGTTTGACAATATTCCGCTTGCATACACCGCCGTTATAAGTATGGCAACCGCGGCAACGACGGAAATTATCACCGCAGTTTTGCTTGTTTTTTTCTTGTTTTTAATCATAATGAACCTCCTTTTCAGAACCTTTTTACTGCCTGTCATCTGAGTGGTGAGCGGAAGTCCTGTAAGCCTGCCTGTCGGGAGAAGAGAAAGAATTGTGTTGATATAGCTCATTTCCTCGCTGTCCGACATATTTTTTGTGACCGCCATATCGCACGATATTTCACATTCCGCCGCAATCTGCTTTGAAACGTACCGCGCAACAGGATTGAACCAGTGCACGCAAGCTACAAATTCGGCAAACCATTTATACAAAATATCGTGCCGTTTAAAATGCGTCATTTCGTGGTGCAGTATGTTGCAGAGCTGTTCGCGCGAAAGCTCTTTTTTCGGCAAAACCAGCGTGGGATTTACTATGCCCGTCATAAACGGCGATGAAACATTTTCCCAAACGCGGACGTTGATTTTTCTGTCTGTATATTCGCTTATTTCGGGCAAGATGACATCTTCTGTCTGTCTGCGTATTTTAACGTTAAGGCTTATATACCGCGCAATGTTCAAAAGTATCAAAAACAGTGCGCCGGCAAGCCACAAATACGCTAAAATATTTATATGAGCGTAAATTATTTCGTCCCATATAACAGCCGTTTTGTCAAAAATCCGCATTTGAACCGCGCCCGTTTGCACCGCATTTCCTATTGCTCCGGTTTGTCCGATACCGTTTGTCTGTACCGTCTGCACCGCTTGTGACAAGGTGTTCGGCATACGCACCGTCACCGCACTAAACCGCACAGGGATAAGCATTACGGCAAGCACGCACAGCCATATGTAATAATGCCACAAATAACTGAAATGCTTTTTTGTTATCGGGCGAAACAGGCAGATTACGCCGGCAAGCACCGAACCTGCAAGCGATGTGATTAAAATGGCTTTGAATACTTGGCTGATCATTTTTTCTCACCCCTGTCATCAAAAATCGCTCTCAGCTCTTTTATATCGTTTTCCGAAAATTGTTCATCTTCAAAAAGCGATGCCACAAGATTTTCGGCTGAACCGTTAAACAGATTTTTTATAAGGCTTTTCACCTGCGATTTTTTATATTCCTTTGCCGTTATAAGCGGTGTGTAATACCACGCTTTGCCCCGTCTTTCGGCGGACAATGCTCCCTTTTCGACAAGGCGCGCAAGAAACGTTGCAATCGTTGTGCGTTTCCAGCCTTTTTCTTCAACGGCTTTTCCGATTGCCGACGAGCCTATCGGGCCGTCCGCTTTCCATACTGCTTTCATAATTTCAAGCTCCGCTTCACCTATGTTAATATTTGTCATAAGGTATACCTCCAATATATTCTACTTTTGTCGACATAATTAGTCTACTACATTAGACATAGTTTGTCAAGCACTTTTGTTAAATTTATAAAATTTGTTTTATACAGTGCAAAAAACGGCACAGGATTAAAAATCCTATGCCGTTTTTAAATTCACCTTGCCGATTTTAGAAACATTCTTTCAAAACGTTCAAAATATCGTCCGCGCTCATTTTTTTGTATCCGCCGCCGGGAACGGTGGAATTTGCGATTTTGGGGAGCATATCCTCTGTTACGCCGAGCTCGCGCAAAGACACGGGAAGTTCAAGCATTTTTATAAACTCCGCAAGCGCGCCGATTCCGCTTTCCGCCGCCTGTTCTTTAGTCATACCGTCGGTGTTTATGCCCCACACATTTTTTGCAAATCTCACAAATTTGTCAATTCCGTATTTTGCAATATACATGTAATACGGCACCGAAACCACCGCAAGACCTGCACCGTGCGCACAGTCTGTGTACGCGCCGATTTGATGTTCAATCATATGAACCTCCCAGTCCTGCTCCTTTGAAAGTCCCGTCACAGTGTTAAGGCCTATCGCCGCGCACCACATAATGTTGCTTCGCGCCTCGTAATTTTCGCTGTCTTTCATAGCGGTTTTCGCGCTGTTTATAAGCGAACGCATAACACCCTCAAGAATATAGTCGGTGGTGTTGTCGTCGTCACCCGAAAAATACTGCTCGCAAAGGTGCGACATAGTGTCGAAAATTCCGCTCGCCATCTGATATTTCGGCACGGTGTATGTGTATTCGGGGTTGAGAATGGAAAATTTCGGATTCACATTTGACGGGAAAACTCTGCCGTTTTTAAGCGTTTTTTCTTCATTTGTAATAACCGAACCGCCGTTCATCTCCGAGCCTGTTCCAGCCATTGTGAGAACCGACGCAACGGGAACAATTTTGTTGTTTACGTCCTCAAAGTTAACCCAGTATCTTTCCCACGGGTCGCCCTCGCAGTATGCCGACACCGAAATTCCCTTTGCGCAGTCGATAACTGAACCGCCTCCGACCGCCAGAATAAGGTCAACATCGTTCTCGCGGACAAGTCTTGCTCCCTCTTTGAGCTGACTGTACGACGGGTTTGATTTTATTCCCGAAAGTTCAACAACATTTTTGTCTGCACCTTTTAAAATATCAACAACCTTGTCGTACAAACCGCTCTTTTTTACCGATCCTTTTCCGTACATCAAAAGCACGTTTTTTCCGTAGTTTGCAAGTTCGCCCGAAAGATTTTCAAGCGAATTTTTGCCGAAATAAATTTTTGTGGGATTGTAATAGGTAAAATCAAATTTCATTTTTAAAAACCTCCGTTTAACTTAAACTTAAAGATTATTGTAATATTCGTCGTCTGCCTTTTCAAGCCATTCGTTTGACGTATTCTCGCCGGGGCACTCTATTGCAACGTGCGAGAACCAGCTGTCTTTTTTCGCGCCGTGCCAATGCTTTACTCCGGCAGGAATTTGAACAACGTCGCCCGGTTTAAGCGAACGGGGCGCACTGCCCTCCTCCTGATACCAGCCCTCGCCGTCGGTACACAAAAGAATTTGTCCTCCGCCTTTCGATGCCTTGTGAATATGCCAGTTGTTTCTGCACGACGGCTCAAACGTAACATTCGCCGCAAAAACCGTTTTTTCGGGATTTGTAAGCGGATTTAAGTAGCTTTTTCCCACGAAATATTTTGCGTACGCACTGTTTTCGCTGCCAAGCCCGAAAATTCCGCCGTGACAAGGCTCGCTGTCATCTTTATAAACCTCTTTAACAATTCTGAAAGCCGCCCACGCGTTAGGCCAGCCTGCATAAAACGCAAGATGCGTGAGAATTTCTGCCATCTCTGTTTTTGTGACACCGTTCGCCTTTGCGGTTTTCGCGTGATATTCAAACGAAGAATCCACCATTCCCTTGCTTACAAGTGCCGTTACGGTGACAATCGACCGCATTTTGAGCGAAAGTTTGTCATCTCTCGACCATACCTCGCCGAAAAGCACGTCATCATTAAGCTGTGCAAATTTCGGTGCAAACTCTCCGAGCGACTCTCTGCCTGCTGTCTGTTTTTTAGTTTCCACGTTATTTTGCCTCCTTATTGACATATTTATTTACTTGTGATACAATCAAACTGCAAGTTCGATTATATTCTACAACTTAAAGTGCACTTTAAGTCAAGAGTTTTTTTAAAAAAATTTTTTTGAAATGTTAAGGAGATATAAAAATGTTATACACAGTGGGCGAAATCGCAAAGAAAATAGGCGTTGCGCCGTCAACTTTGAGGTATTACGACAAGGAAGGTCTTCTCCCCTTTGTTGAGCGGAGCGGCGGCGGAATAAGAATGTTTAAAGACGCCGATTTGGAATGGCTGTCGATTATAGAATGTCTTAAAAAGACGGGAATGCCGATAAAGGAAATTAAAAAATTTATCGACTGGTGCTGTGAGGGCGACTCCACAATAGAAAAGCGTCTTGAGCTTATAGACACCCAGCGCGATGCGCTTTTGCGCAAAATGGAGGAATTGCAGAAAAATCTTAAAATCCTCGATTACAAGCATTGGTATTATGAAACCGCAAAAAAGGCAGGCACCTGCAAAATTCACGAAAATATGAAAAAAGAAGATATTCCCGAAAAATTCAGAGATTTGAAAAAATAGTTATAAAAAATGCGTGCCGTCAAAAATTTTCGGCACGCATTTAATTTTTTTGGCACAGGGACGTTAATATCCGTGTGTCTTACTTTTTATCTTTTAAAATCAACAAGCACCATAGTGCACTGCCCCAGCACCGTTATCTCGTCATAATCGAACACGGCGGGTTTTTCGTTGTAAAGCTCACTCTGCGACACGACGGTGAATTTTCCTCCGCTTATGTAAATACGCCTTATATAAAGCTTATTGCGATACATAAAAGCATAAATTTTTCCGCTTTCCATTTCATTGTCAATACGGTTGCGCATTGTTTCGGCATCCTCGCAAAGCGAAACGCTTATCCACTTTAAAATTACAATATTGTCTTTTTTAATCTTTGCGGCATCCATACAGTTATCGGGCGCGTACACCGCTACAAACCGCCCTATCCGCGTTCTGAAAAAATTCGGGAGCTTTATATATTCACGCGCGTAATCGGTGTCAAGCTGCATAATATATCTGCACCCGTCCTTGCCGAAAACCGGAATTTTCGCTTCTTCGTCAAAATTTCTCGACGGATCGTTTAATAAGTCGACATCGCTCCCGTAAAGCTCTTCAACCGCCACTTCCAAAATTCTTGCGATGTTTTCAGCGGTTTCGGGCGAGGGGCTTATGTAGCTTTCCTCATAATTTATAATATCCGAATTTGAAACACCCGCCGCCTTTGCGAGCGTTTCACGGCTTAATCCTCTTTTATGTCTTACGTACATCATTCTTTCGCCGAATTTTTTACCCTTAATATCCATAACACAGCTCCTTCTTACAACCTCACCTGCATTTTAATCCAAATCAACCAATGCCAAAACACACTCGCCTATTATCATAATTTCGTCATACTGAAAGACTTTCGGTCTGTTTTGAAAACATCTACTGTGTGTTATGGTTGTAAATGCACCTGCAATATTGTGTATCCTGCGGATAAAAAGCTCATTATTATGAATAAAAGCATAAATTTTACCGTTTTTTATTTCTTCGTCAATTCGTTTCTGTTTGACCTCTGCAATGTCGCAAACGGAAACGTTTATACGGCGTACTATGACAAGGTCGCCTTTTTGTATCAGTTCGCTGTCCATATAATTGTCGGGCGCACAGATTGCGGCAAAACTCCCAGTTTCCGTTTCCGGCAGACAAGGCAGTGTGAGCGTGTCGCATTTTGCGTCGTTTCCTATCTGCATAATATCCATATAATTACTGCCCGTATATACGGGAATTTTTACAAAATTTCTTGGTTTTCTGCATTCGTAAATGCTTTTTTCTCCGCGTCCCGAAACGATATATTCTGTCGGTGTTTCAAGCGCTGCGGCAATTTTTTCCGTAACGTCGATATTCGGCAGGCAATAGTTGGTTTCGTAATTTGAAATAGTAGTGTTTCCAACCCCTGCAAGCCAACCGAGCGCCGCCTGCGAAAACCCTTTGCTGCGGCGCAGTTCCGCAATTCTGTCCCCCGGCGTTCGTTTGATTCTGGGCATATTTTTGATCCCTCCGTTTGATATTAAATTTTGCGCAAAATTTTTAACAAAATTTTACATTTTTATTATATTATGTGAAAATGCAAATGTCAAGTTTTTATTTGAAAATTGCGCAAAAATAAGCGCAAAAACAAAAAAATCGGGCTTTGGCACACCGCAAAAGCCCGACCTTATAAATAAATTTAGTCATACGGAGTTCAATCCTCTGATGCCTAGCCGAAAGAAAGTAATCCGAACTCCGATTTTGAGAGGCAGATTTTAGTGCGGAAGATGAAGCAAGGCTGACGCCTTGCAAAGATGACAAGCCAAAAGATGCCGAAATTATGCCTTTTCAGGCGGGTTCGGATTACTTTCTTTCGGCTAAATTTATTATACACTGCCTATTTTTCTGAATTTTTCATATCGGTCATCAAGCAAATCTCCGATGTCAAGCTTGTTAAGTCTTTTTATTTCTTTCACAAGCTTAAGTTTAAGTTCGTCGCAGATTTCCTCATTTGTTCTGTTTTCCTCGCTGATAACCGTTTCAACAATGCCGAATTTGTGCAAATCCTTCGCCGTAAGTTTTAAAGCCTCCGCCGCATCGGGCGCTTTGGACGAATCTTTCCACAAAATGCTTGCGCACCCCTCCGGCGAAATAACCGAGTAAACTGCATTTTCAAGCATAAAAATGCTGTCGGCAACTGAAAGCGCAAGCGCTCCTCCGCTTCCGCCCTCGCCCGTTACAACAGAAACAACGGGAGTTTTGAGTGTCATCATTTCCATAAGATTTTCGGCAATCGCAAGTCCCTGACCGCGCTCCTCCGCGCCTATTCCGCAGTACGCGCCCGAGCTGTTTATAATACAGATTACGGGACGGTTAAACTTTTCTGCCTGTTTCATAAGGCGAAGAGCTTTTCTGTATCCCTCCGGACTCGGACATCCGAAGTTGCGTTTCATCCTCTCCTCTATGGTCGTTCCGCGCTCCATTGCAATCACCGTGACGGGCATTTCGTTTAAATACCCTATTCCGCCGATTATCGCGCCGTCATCCGAAAAACGTCTGTCACCGTGAAATTCAATAAATTTTGTTATCATTCTGTTTATGAAATACGCTCCCGACGGTCTTTTTGAGTCGCGCGCATTTAAAACTCTCTGATATGAATTCATATTTCCGCCTCCTGTGCAGTATTTTAATTATGAAGTGTTAAAATATCCGCAAGTGTGTTTTTGAGCTTTTCGCGCGGTACAATCGCGTCAACAAAGCCGTGTTCGAGCAAAAATTCCGCCCGCTGAAAGCCGTCGGGAAGTTTCTGTCCCGTCGTCTGTTCAATAACCCTTGCACCTGCAAAACCGACAAGCGCGTGCGGTTCGGCGAGAATAATATCGCCCTCCATTGCAAAGCTTGCGGTAACACCTCCCGTTGTTGGGTCAGTCAAAACCGTTATATACAAAAGCCCTGCGTCCTTGTGCTTTTTCACCGCACCGCTGACCTTTGCCATCTGCATAAGCGAAAAAATTCCCTCCTGCATACGCGCACCGCCCGACGTTGTAAAGCCTACCACGGGCAGTTTTTTGCTTAATGCAAGCTCAAACGCACGGGTGATTTTTTCGCCCACAACCTGACCCATACTGCCCATCATAAACTCGGAATTCATAACGAAAATCACATATTTAATTCCATCCGTTTCGGCAATTCCGTATGACACCGCGTCTTTGCAGCCGCTTGTTTCAACCGCTTTTTCAAGCTTTTCGTCGTAGTTTGGAAACTTAAGAGTGTTTTTGCTTTTTAAATCTGCATCTTTTTCTTTAAAACTGTCGCACACAAGCGCAATACGCTCTTTCGGATTCATTCTGAAATACGAATTACATTCTGGGCAAATCATATTGTTTTTTTCCGCGTCGACGTAAGCAAATTCTTTACCGCATTTTTTGCAGATTTTAGTTTTTTGGTTCTCATTGCGTTTAAAAATTTTATCCAGCATAAAATTTACACCTCGTTTTTAATGATAGCAAACGAAAAATCGGCTTTAACCGCAGCTTTTCCGTTCACTTTTCCCGTTCCCGACGCAAAATAAAACGGCTCGTGCACACGCACAATTTTACATTCGGTTTCAAAAGTGTCGCCCGGCTTTACCGGACTTTTAAACTTAACCTTGTCAAGCCCCGTAAAATACGGCAAGGTGTTTTTCTCCATTTTGTCCGCCATAAGCACGCAAATCGACTGCGCCATAATTTCGCACAGAATTACCCCCGGAACGACGGGCGAACCGGGAAAATGTCCGTCCAAAAACCACTCGTCGCCGACGATTTTTTTAACGCCGTGCGCAACCTCTCCCTCAACATATGCCTCGTCGATTAAAAGCATACTGTTTCGGTGAGGCAGAATATTCATAATTTCTTCTTTGTTCATTTCAATTCTCCTTAGCCGAAAGAAAGTAATCCGAACTCCGTATGCCTTGCATTTTAAAAATTTCATGCCTTTTCGGTTTGTCGTCCTCGAAAGGCGTCAGCCTATCTTCGTCCTCCGTACCGAAAATTCAAATGATTTTTAAAACGGAAGGTCGAAGAGTTTAAATGGAGCAAATTTTTTAAAAGACAAGGCGAAAAGCTGGGTTAATACTGACGTATAACATAGCTTTTCAACGCAGTATTTTGGAAAATTTGCCTATTTAAACCACACGGGGTTCGATTCTCTGATGCCTACACACGTCTGAACGCAAGACACGCGTTGTGACCGCCGAAGCCGAGCGATACCGAAAGCGCAAGGTCTATATCGGTTTTGAGCGCCGTGTTGGGCGTATAGTCAAGGTCGCACTCCTCATCGGGAACTTTATATCCGATTGTCGGCGGAACGATATTGTTGTTGAGCGTCAATATGGATGCTATTGCCTCTGCTGCGCCTGCCGCGCCGAGCATATGTCCCGTCATCGACTTTGTGGAGCTGATATGCACCTTGTATGCGCCGTCGCCGAACGCTTTTTTAACAGCCATTGTTTCGGTTTTGTCGTTGAGCGGTGTGCTTGTTCCGTGCGCGTTGATATAAACCTTTTCGCACGGCACGTCTTTATTGTTTTCGAGCGACTCAATAATCGCGTTTGCACCGCCTGTGCCGTCGGGCGACGGAGCGGTAACGTGATATGCGTCGCAGGTGTTGCCGTAGCCTGTAATTTCAGCGTAAATCTTTGCACCGCGCGAAACCGCGTGTTCGTATTCCTCCAAAACAAGTGCACCGGCACCCTCGCCCATAACGAAACCGCATCTTTCCTTGTCAAACGGAATTGACGCACGGTTTTTGTCACTGCTTTCGCAAAGCGCCATACAGTTTATAAATCCGGCAAATCCAAGCGGATTGATTGATGCCTCCGCACCGCCGGCGATAATTGCGTCCGCATAACCGCCCTTGATTGCGCGGTATGCCTCGCCGATACAGTTTGAACCCGTTGCACACGCGGTTACAATGGAAAGGCACGGACCTTTTGCGCCGTATTTTATGGCAATATTTCCTGCCGCGATATTTGAAATCATTTTAGGTATAAACATAGGCGAAACACGTTTCGGACCGCGCTCAATAAGATTTTTATGCTCGTTTACAATGGTGTCGAAACCGCCTATTCCCGAACCGAAATAAACACCGAGCCTTTCGGACGCAATTTTTTCAATAATACCGCTGTCATCCACAGCCTGATGCGCCGCCGCCATAGCATACTGCGAATATCTGTCAAGCTTTCTCGCCTCGCCTTTTTCCATATAAAGCGTCGGGTCAAAATCTTTAACCTCGCCGGCCAAAGTAGCTCTAAAATCGGTTATGTCAAATTTTGTCACGGTGTCAATGCCGTTTCTGCCCGACACAAGACCGTTCCAAAAATCGTTTGTATTGTTTCCGACAGGCGAAATAACGCCCATACCCGTTACAACCACTCTCTTGTTCATATTAAAATCCTTTCCTGACTACATTGCCAATCCGCCGTCAATGCGGATAACTTCGCCCGTTATATAGTCGGACACATCGTCCGCAAGAAATACCGCAAGGTTTGCAACCTCGCCGGCACTGCCCATTCTTTTGAGCGGAATTGCGCCTTTTACCGCGTCATTTTCCTGAAACGCCTCGGTCATATCCGTTTTGATAAATCCAGGTGCAATGGCATTACAGCACACATTGCGCGGCGCAAGCTCTTTTGCAACCGTTTTTGTAAGCCCGATTATTCCCGCCTTTGCCGACGAATAATTCGCCTGACCGGCATTGCCGATAAGCCCTGCAACCGAGCTGATATTTATAATTTTACCGTATTTTTTCTTCATAAAATTACGGTAACAGTGTTTAATCATATTAAATGCGCCTTTTAAATTCGTGCCGATAACACTGTCAAAATCGTCCTCGCCCATTTGCAGAACAAGCTTGTCGTTTGTAATTCCGGCATTGTTTACAAGAATGTCAACACCGCCGAAATCCTCGATAACCTTTTTAACAGTGTTTTCGCACTCGGCAAAATTTGAAACGTCGCATTTGTATATATTTATCTTTCCGCCGTTTTTTTCGATTTCATCTTTTAATTCAAGCGCCTTTTGCTCACTTCCGCAGTAAACCGCCGCAATATGCGCGCCCTCTTTTGCGAATTTTTGAGCAATCGCTCTGCCTATTCCTCTCGACGCGCCCGTTATAAGCGCAACTTTTTCGTTAAGCATCAGCCTTCACCGCCTCAACAGTCAATTTAAGCGACTCGAAATCTTCAACGGAATACGTTTTTACCTCGGACGAAATTTTCTTAATAAGTCCGCAGAGCGTTTTGCCTGCGCCTGCCTCGATAAAATCGGTATAACCGTCGGAAATCATATTTTTAACAGTATCGCACCAGCGGACGGGGTTGTTCATCTGCATTGAGATTGTGTCAAAAACACTGCCCTCATACGGCTTTGCGGTATAGTTTGCGTAAACGTCCAAACCCGGAGTTTTAAGCTCGGTATTTTTAAGATATTTCTTAAATTCCGCCGCCGCACCGTCCATATAAGGCGAATGAAAAGCCGCGCTGACCGCCAAATCTATAACGCGCGCCGAAACCTCTTTTGCATTTTCTTTAAACTGCGAAATTGCGTTTTTTGAACCTGCAACAACCGTCTGAACGGGCGAATTGTAGTTTACGGGGTAAATTTCTTCGCCGTTTTTGCGGATTCTTTCACATATTTCCTCAACCGTTCTGCTGTCCGCCTTAAGAACCGCCGACATAGCGGTGTCGTGCTCCTCCGACGCTTTCTGCATAAACTTTGCGCGTTCGCACACAATTTCAAAACCTTTTTCGTAAGAATACGCGTCCGCATACGCAAGCGCGGCAATTTCTCCGAGCGAAAAGCCGGCAACTCCGTCGGGAACAATGCCGTTTTCTTTGAGCGCAAGCGCGGCGCAAAGGTCTACAAGATAAAGGCACGGCTGGGTGTTTTTTGTTTGGCAAAGCTCCTCCGCAGTGCCGTTGAACGACTGCTCCATAGTGCCGTTTCTGAAGCTTTCGGCATAATCATAAAGCTTTTTTGCGCTTTCGGAATTTTCGTATAGCGACTTTCCCATACCCGGATACTGCGCACCCTGACCCGAAAAAACTATCGCTAATTTACCCATTTTTCCGCCCCTTTCAATATTTTCTCCGCATCAGTGCAAATTTCTTCGATAATTTCCTTTGCACTCTGCTCTTTATTCACCATTCCTGCAACCTGCCCTGCGAGGAAACATCCGTTTTTCTCGTCGCCTTCCACCGCCGCAAGACGGAGTGCGCCGACTGCCATATTTTCCAAATCGTTGTCGGATATATCGGAATATTCTGCTTTTGCATATGCACGCGAAAACGGCGTTTTTATGCTTCTGACGGGGTGTCCCAGACGTTTGCCCGTGACGATTGTTGAAATATCCCCGGCTTTTAAAACCTTGTTTTTATAGTTCTGATGAACGTTACATTCTGTCGCAACCAAAAATCTTGTTCCGATTTGAACGCCGACCGCGCCGAGCATCAAAGCCGCCGCCATACCTCTGCCGTCCGCAATTCCGCCCGCCGCAAGAACGGGAACGGAAACCGCGTCGCACACCTGCGGAACAAGCGCCATTGTGGTGGTATCACCGACGTGACCGCCCGACTCTCCGCCCTCGGCTATAACCGCCGACGCGCCGAGCCTTTCAACGATTTTCGCAAGCGCGGTGGAGGCAACAACGGGAATAACCTTTATTCCGGCGTCGTTCCACATTTTCATATACTTTTCGGGATTGCCTGCACCCGTTGTGATAACGCTCACCTTTTCGTCTGCCAAAAGCTTTGCAACCTCGTCGGTGTGCGGACTCATAAGCATAACGTTTACGCCGAACGGCTTATCGGTAAGCGAGCGCGCTTTGTCAATCTGACCTTTAAGATATTTTGCGTCGTAATTCATTGCCGAGATTATACCAAGACCGCCGCCATTTGAAACGGCAGCGGCGAGGTCTGCGTCGGCAATGTGCGCCATACCGCCCTGAAAAACAGGGTATTTAATTTTCAGCATATCGCATATTGCAGATTTAAGCATATTTAATTACTCCTTTTTACTGTCGATGTATTCAACAAGCGAGCCTACTGTTTTGCCGACGTCGGCAACCGAAATTTCAATGCCGAATTCGTCCTCAAGCTCCATCATAATTTCAACCGTTTCGAGCGAATCAATTCCCAAATCGTCGAATGTTGTTTCGCTTGTGATACCTGCGGTATCCATATCAAGGTGGTCTGCCAATACTTCTTTAATTTTGTCAATAGTCATTTTAAATTCCTCCAAAAATAATATAAATTTTATAAAAATCTTTTAAGATTTACCACTTTATAAGGCACGAACCGCTTGAAAGTCCGCCGCCGAACGCCGTCATAATAATGAGGTCGCCTTTTTCTATGCCTTTTGTACGGTTAAGCTCGTCAAGCGCTATTGCAATGCTCGCCGCCGAGGTGTTGCCGTAATTCTGAATGTTCACAAAAAACTTCTCCATAGGAATTTTGAGCCTTTTGCTTGCATACTGGATAATGCGCACGTTCGCCTGATGCGGAACGATATATTTTATGTCGCCGAGCAAAACGTTTGCCTCCTCCGCCAGACGCGAAATATCACCTGCCATAGTGCTTACGGCAAATTTAAACGTTTCCTGACCGTCCATAAAAATTCTGCAGTCTTTGGTTTCTTTTTTGTAATACGGTGAAAGATTTGTACCTGTCGGGATATTTATAACCTCGTCACTGCCCTCGGTGTTTATGTGCGACGCAATGTAGCTGTCGCCCGGTTCAAGCACCGCCGCGCCTGCTCCGTCACCGAAAATAACACAGGTGTTTCTGTCTGTCCAGTCGGTGATTTTACTTATTCTTTCACTTCCAACCACAAGCGCTTTTTTAACCTTTTTGCGTGCAAAATATCCTGCCGCGGTTTCAAGTGCAAACACAAATCCGCTGCACGCAGAGTTTATGTCGTATGCCGGGCAATGTGCACCCAAAAGCCTTTCAATTCCGCCGGCGGTTGTGGGGCAAAGATAGTCGCCTGTCATTGACGCGGTGATTATAAGGTCGATTTCATCAGGCGATGTACCGCTCATTTCAAGCGCTTTTTTCGCCGCCTTATATCCCATTTCCGAGGTGTTTTCATCTGCGGAAACGCGCCTTTCGTTTATTCCGATGCGCTGTTTAATCCACTCGTCCGACGTATCAATGGTTTTTGACAAATCGTCGTTTGTAACCGAAAGAGGCGGCAGATAACTGCCCGTTCCAGTAATTTTAAAGCTCATTTTGAACTTCCTTTCAAAAAATATTCTGCTGATAATTCTCTGCTTGTTGAAAAATCAACATCTATGCCGAAAAAACAAAGATTTTGCATTTATTTGTTGCAAAATCAACAAGAGTTCTCAAAATTTTTACAGGGACATATGCCCTGTATTTTTACTTCTTATCCCACATTTCTTCTTCAACGCACTTTTCAATGTTTTTTGCCGTGGTGCGCAGTGTGCGGTACATAGTTGTGCGGTCGTCCTCTTCAATATCGGTAAGGCTTATGGAATCTATAAGCGACGAAATGGTTTCGACAATCGGCTCCATAATTTTCTGACCGCTTTCGGTAATAACCGCAGGAGTGTTGTATTTTTTATCTCCGAAAAAGTTGGGATAATCAATATATCCTTTTCTGTAAAGCGACGCATATGCGCGCGAAACGGCAGCTTTGTCAGCACCTATAATTTCAGAAAGCTGTGACACGGTAAGACCGTCGCGGTACAAAAGGAGGTACGACAAAAATATTCCGTGATTGCCCAAAAGACCGTATTTATTCATAACTTCGTTTTTTAGCTTGCGAATATTTTTATGGACAATAGAAATATTATTGGAAAAAGCCTCAAATCTTTTTATGAGCAGCAGCTGCTCAAATTTTAAATTTTTATTATCCATATTTGCCTCCTGATTTTTTATTACAGACAGCATTGTACCACAAACTTGTTGTGTTGTCAACAAGTTTGTGAAAATTTTTGGAATTTTTTTCTGATTTACTCTAAAAACCTTGCTCGCCTTTGCAGAAAAAGCCTGTTTATCGGGCATTTAAAACACAATGTCTGTAATCTGATTTCGGCCGGATTTTGATTAGTTCCAGCTAACTCAACACCAAAAAAATTATTTTGCTCCCGCAAAATACTCCTCCAACGCTTCATTCAGTGCACACGCACCTGATGAATTGCAATGTTTTATGTACGCACCCGATTTTTCGGCTTGGTTTGTTGCCGCATTCACCATCTTATGTGCCACCGTCCCCGTGAACACCACTATCATATCGGGACTTCCTATCTGATTTTTAAAATTTGCGGGACACTGTGTGAACACCTTGCATTTACAGCCGAATTTTTTGCAAATTTCCTTGTATCTGCAGTGCATTCTGTCGTGACCGCCGACAATTACTACACTCATCTTCTTTCCTCCGTATTTTATTGTTATGTCCGCAAAGACGAAAAATCAAAAAATTCCGCCTTTGCAAGACACAAATTTTACTTCTTAACTTCTTTATCTCCCTCGTTCAAAAACGGTTTCATACTGTAAGCGCACACGCCCATTGTGGATATATTGTGCAAAAGCGCCGATGAAACGGGTGTTATTACACCGAATATTCCGAGCAGTATAAGCGCACTGTTGAACACGGATATAAATTTATAGTTCCCGTAAATTCTCTTGAACAGGCTTTCGCTCAAGCTTCGCAGAACGCACAGACGTTCAAGGTCGGACGACACAAGCGTGATGTCCGCAACCTCGCGCGCAATGTCGGACGCGTCTTTCATAGCCACCGACACATCAGCCGCCGCAAGCGCAGGCGAATCGTTAATTCCGTCGCCCACCATAACAACTTTGTGACCGCCCTCTTTAAGTGAATTTACAATATTAAGCTTGTCCTCGGGGAGAACGCGCGCATAGAATTTGTCAATTCCCACCTGTCCGCAAACGTTTGACGCAGTAGACTCGCCGTCGCCCGTAAGCATAATCACGCGGTTTAATCCCATATCTTTAAGCTTTGCTATAACCTTATCGGCATCTTTTCTCAATGGGTCCTCAATGCAGAGTATTCCGCATAATTTTCCGCCGATTGCAAGATATACCATAGAATATCTCTCGCCGAGCTTTTTGATTTCGGCAGTTCTCTCTTCGTCAATTTCAATGTTTTCGTCGTCGAAGATAAAATGCGCACTGCCTATAAGCGCACGCTCGCCGTGCAGAATTGAAGAAATTCCGTGCGCGACGATATATTCAACCTCGGCGTGCTCCTCCTGATGTTCAAGCTTTCTTTCCTCCGCGGCATGAACAATCGCCTTTGCCACACTGTGCGGAAAATGTTCCTCCAAGCAAGCCGCCGTACGCAGTATTTCGTCCTCGGTATATCCCTCGTACGCAATCACCTTTGCAAGGTTGGGACAAGACACGGTAAGCGTTCCCGTCTTGTCGAAAACAATGGTATCTGCGTGAGCATAATTTTCAAGAAAACGTCCGCCTTTTACGGTGATGTCGTATTCCGTTGCCTCGCGCATTGCCGAAATTACGCAAATCGGCGTTGACAGCTTAATTGCACAGGAATAGTCAACCATAAGCACCGACAGCGCCTTGGTGACGTTGCCCGTGAAAAGATACGTTGCGGCACAGGTGAGCAAGCTGAACGGCACAAGCGAATCGGCAAATTTTTCTGCCTTTGTCTGCACGCCAGATTTAAGGTTTTCGGAGTTCTCAATAAGCTCCACAACCTTGCTTATTCTGCTGTTGTCGGCAAGGCTTGTAACTTTTATGTCAATTTCGCCCTCCTCGACAACCGTTCCGGCATACACGCTCATTCCCTTTGTTTTATGGCACGGCATTGCCTCGCCCGTCATCGCAGACTCGTTAACGCCTGCCTCGCCTTTTTCAACCGTTCCGTCAACGGGTATCATACTGCCCTGAAGAACTCTCACAACGTCGCCGAGCGCAATGTTTTTAAGCGGAATTTTAACCGCGGTTTCGTTTTCCGCTTTCCAAACCGTGTCGATATTGAGCGACAGACTGTCAGAAAGTGCGGTTTTCGCTTTTTTACGAGTATATCCCTCAAGGAGTGACGAAATGTTCAAAAGTGTCATAACCGACGCTGCGGTGGACGGCGAACCGCTCAAAAGCGACGCCGAAATTGACACCGCGTCCAGCACGGACACATTGATTTTGCCCTCCGAAAGCGATTTCAGACCACTTTTAACAAACGGTACCGCGCGGTAAAGCGCAAGCGGAAACGACAGAAACGACGGCAAAAACAGGCGCGCGAGAATACGGCGTTTTATGATTTTTGCAAAATCGCGCTTAAATTCCGCGTCCAGCACATCAAGCTGTGAAATTTCGCCTTTTTCAATCGACTTTGCCTTAATTTCCGCAATTTCGCCGAGAAGCTCCGAACGGAAATCTTTGTTATAAAACACAAGAATACCGCCGTTTATGTGCGACGCCTTTGCCGACAAAACGTACGGCAGACGCAAAAGCCTTGCGCAAAGCGGAACCTCCTGCGTTTTTTCAAAAACGTCCGCACCGCAGCGAACACGAAGTCTGCCCGGTTTGTCATATATAATTTTGTACCTCATAGGGCACCCACTTCCTTAAAAACCGTCAAAATTATTCTTCGCCCTCTGCCTCTTTTTTAGCGTCAAAGCAAATATCTTCAGCTTCTTCTTTCATATTCTGCAAAGTAACCTGTGCATCTTTTTGAAGTTTCATACATTTTGCAATGCCTTTTACGCACGCATTTCGTGTCTTGTCGCTTTTAAGCGCTTTAACGCCGTAGGTAGCTGTTAAAATTCCTCCGACAAAGCACAAAAGCTTTTCATTTTTGAGATAATCCAAAACTTTCATTTTAACTTCTTCCCTTCGTTAATTTATAGAATTTTCATTCTTGCGGATAGTTTATCACAACTAACTCGAAATGTCAATATTTTTCGGGCAAATTTCGACGTGTTTTCACATTTTTTGCACAAAAATAACGGCGGAGGTTTAACTCCGCCGTGCAGAACTCATTATGTCTGAATTTAATATAAGAACAAGCTTCTCTCTTCGCTTGTGCCGTTGTAAAACTCTGTCGAAATGGGTTTCGGAATTTCAAAATCCGTTGTAAGATGCTTTGTCGTACCGTCTTTGGATGAGTCGCAAACCGCTTTTAAAACCTCAAGCGCGTGATAGCTCATCTCAAACGAAAGACGCGGTTTTCTGCCCGTGCGCAATGCCCACGCCATATCCGCGGCGCCTATGCCCCGGCTGTTTTCTCTGAACGGGTGGCAAAGCGGAAATTCCATTTTTTCGCCGTTTCCTTTCTGCAAATAAATCGGGTCGCCGAAATTATTTGTATCGGGAACGTGTAAAATTCCCTCTGTGCCCATAATCATAAGCATACTGCCCGAAACATTAAACTCGGACGAAATTGTGAACGACAAAAGCGGACCGCTTTTAAATTTCATACTTGCGCACATTGTGTTTTCGGTGTTTACGAAAAAGTTTTCGTTAAACTTTTCGTGGCGCGGATTAAGATACGGTCTGTTTGCGTTTCTCGTTTCCGCAAAACCGCAGACGCTCTCGATAGGTCCGAAAATGTTAAACAGCGTGTGCAAATCGTAACCGCCCATATCGTACGGAATACCGCCTCCCTCGTGCATTACCGAGAATTTGCGGTAGTTGTCGTCCTCGGTTGTTTTTATAAGATGATACCCTCTCGGACGGTTTGAAATAATCTGGACAACGTCGCCGATAAGTCCGCGTTCCACTATAAGACGGGCTGTCTGCTCCGACGCGCCGAGAAATGTATCGGGCGCAACGGCAAACATCACGTTTTTCTCTTTGCGGATTTTGTCAAGTTCTTTCGCCTCGTCAAGCGTTAGGCACATAAGTTTTTCGCTGTAGCAGTGCTTGCCTGCCGAAAGAATTGCCTTGCTCACCTCAAAATGCGACGTCGGATATGTAAGGTTAAGCACAAGCTCAATTTCGGGGTCGTTTAAAATTTCCTCGTTGGTCATCTGCTTAACGCCGTATTTTTCAGCCTGTTTTTTCGACTTTTCGCTTACAATGTCACTGCATCCGACAAAGTCGATTATGCTGAATTTTTCTTTTAAATTCTGCATATAAATGTCGCTTATCATTCCGCAGCCGATTACCGCGGTTTTAACGCTTTTATACTGCATCAGTCGTCAACTCCCATCTTTTTGAGGTAGTCAAAGCTTGATTTTACGCAGTCAAACTCATCTCTGCCGTAACAGCAGTCCTGTTCGATTGCATAACTTTTAACGCCTTTGTTTTTGCAGAATTCGATAATGGGTTTCCAGTCGAGGTTGCCCTCGCCGACAGGTGCAAACTCAATGGGACGAGCCTCCCAGGTAGCGCCCTGCGGTCCGATACCGAAATCTTTTGTGTGAACGTAATCGAAACGGTCTGCATATTTTGTGAAAAACTCAACAACATTTTTTCCGCCCGACTGTATCCAGTGCGTATCCGGAATAATCTGAACGCCCTCGGGGTCAGTTTCTTTAAGAAGAATGTCTATGCCCGTATCCTCGCCGAAACGTTTGAATTCAAACGCGTGAAAATGGTAAACAAGCTTAATTCCGTGTTTTTTAAGTTCTGTGCAAAGCTCGTTGAGATAGTGAGCGTAGCATTTGTATCCGTCCGCAAAATTTGTAAGACCTTTGGGAATAGAGTCAACTCTCACATATTTTGTGTTGAAAAGTTCACATTCTTCAATGACGCTTTTCATTTTTTCGCCGACTTTAAGCGACTGGCAATATACCGAATCGTTAACCATTCCGTACTCATCAAAAAGTTTTTTAACCTCTTTTGCGTCGAAATTTTCGGGAATTGAATACTGAAGCATTTCAAATCCTATGTCCGAAAGACGTTTGAACGTTTTTTTCAAATCCTCAAAAGTTTTTGTATGTTCTCTGACCGTATACATCTGCAATGAAATTTTACTCATTTTTTATCGTTCCTTTCAAATTTTGTTCGATACCACAATTATATAAAATTTTCACAATAAAACAATGTATATTTCAAAAATATTGTTGTATTTTTCGACCAAATGTGATATGTTATATTAAAGGGGTGAAAACATTGAATTTTACCGATATGAAAAAAGGAATTTTTTGCGCGGACAAAATTGTCTGTATGTCGCAGATATGGAAAAACCACTCATCTTGGAGCTATTTAAAGCAAAAACGGCCCGACCACGGCATTTATTATCTTGCCGGCGGCGACTGCGAATATGTTATGCCCGGCGGTGAAAAGAAGAGTTTTAAACAAGGCGATATTATGTATATTCCGAAAGGTATAAACTACGAGGTATATTTTAACAATATAAATGAAAACGACGATAAAATTTTAAAGAGTGCGTATCTTATAAATTTCAACCTCACCGACACAAAAGGAAACGAAACTGCGTTTTCGGACGGTATCGAGCATATTTATTCCGACACGGACGGAACGCTTGAGGAAATGTTTGAAAATATTGTTTCACTCTATTTTAAAAACAGAGTTTTGAGTACAAAAAGCGAGTTTTATGCCATTCTTTCGCAGATTGCGGAAAAGCGCACCGAGGAAAACGGCAGTGCGGTTTGGGAGGGAATTAAGTATATCGAGGACAATTTCAACCAGCCGATAACCGTCGGCGAGCTTGCGAAAATGTGCGCGGTAAGCGAAACGTCATTCCGCAGAATATTTAAAGAAACGACCGGCGAAAGCCCCGTAAGATACATCAACCGTTTAAAAATAGCAAAAGCGAAAGAGCTTTTGAAAAGCAGTGAAATCACGGTTGACGAAATCGCGTATTTTTTGGGTTTTTACGATAAATCATACTTTTGCAAAACCTTTAAAAGCATAACAAATCTCACGCCTGCACAATACAGAAAACACCGCCTGCGCCGATAATTATTATTTTGCTTGACTTTAATATGCTGTAGTGATATAATCTTTGTCGGATTGGTAATAACTGATAATATAATACAGATATTTAGTTTGATTATTTAAGGAGAAAAAAATGAATATTATCGTATTGGGCTGCGGCAAGGCAGGACAGAAAATTGCCGAGCTCTTGAACGAGGAAAACGGTCACAATATTACGCTTATCGACCGTCGGTATGACGTTGTGAACGATATTATAAACCATTTTGACATTATGGGCGTTGTAGGCGACGGCGCGGACGTTGACGTGCTCAAAGAGGCAGGCATTGAAACCGCCGACCTGCTTATTGCGGTTACGGGTTCGGACGAACTCAACCTCTTGGCAAGCCTTATGGCGAAAAAGCTCGGCAACTGCCGAAGCATTGCGCGCGTAAGACGTCCCGAATATCACAAGGTTGTAAACCTTATGAAAGACGATTTGGGTCTTGCTATGGCAATAAATCCCGAACGCGCGGCGGCAAGCGAAATTGCAAGAATACTGCGTTTTCCCACCGCTATCCAGATTGACACCTTTGCAAAAGGCAGAGTTGAAATTTTGAAATTCAAAGTGCCCGAACAGTCACCTCTCGACGGTATGAAGGTTATGGACATTGTGGCAAAGCTAAACTGCGACGTTCTTGTATGCGGTGTTGAAAGAGCGTCCGAAGTGTTCATTCCCGGCGGTAATTTTGAACTTAAAAGCGGTGACCTTATAAGCATTGTTTCGTCAATTCAGGAAGGAACGCAGTTTTTCAAAAAAATCGGCATAAAAACCAACCGCGTGAAAGACACGCTTATTATAGGCGGCGGCGGCACGGCGTATTACCTTGCGTATCTTCTCATAGAAACGGGAATTAACGTAAAAATAGTGGAGCAAAATCCAAACAGGTGCGACGAGCTTTTAAAGCTTCTTCCCAAAGCTACAGTAATCTGCGGTGACGGCACCGACAACAGACTTCTCATTGAGGAGGGCTTGGAAAGTGCTGAATCGGTTGTTTCACTCACAAACATCGACGAGGAAAACGTTCTTTTGTCGCTTTATGCAAAAACCAAAACCAACGGCAAGGTTGTAACGAAAATCAACCGCATTGCGTATGATAGGGTTATCAACTCGCTCGACCTCGGAACGACAATTTATCCGAAAAACATCACGGCGGAATACATCGTCCGCTTTGTGCGCGCAAAGAAAAATTCGCTCGGCAGTCAGATTGAAACGATGCATTTTATTCTCGACAACAAAGCCGAGGCACTGGAATTCCGCATAAAAGACGGTTCGCCCATTTCGGGAATTTCGATAGATTCGTTAAAGCTTAAAGACAATCTTCTTATCGCGTGCATAAACCGCGGTGGAAAAATCATCATTCCGCGCGGTAAAGACGTTATTATGCCGGGCGATACGGTAATTGTGGTAACGCTTAAGTCGGGCTTTAAAGACGTAAGCGACATTTTGAAATAGAGGAATTATCATATGAATTACAAAATTATCGGCTACACATTAGGCTGGGTTTTAAAAATAGAGGCGCTGTGTATGCTTCTTCCGCTCATCTGCGCGGTGTGCTATGACGAAGAACAGTGCTTTTATGTGATCCTCACCTGCATAGGAATTGCATTTGCCGTCGGCGCGCTTTTATCGTATAAGGCACCAAAAAACAAGGCAATGTATGCAAAAGAGGGATTTGTAACGGTGGCGTTAAGCTGGATTGTTATGAGTATTTTCGGCGCGTTTCCGTTTGTGTTTTCGGGATATATAAAAGATTTTGCGGACGCGGTTTTTGAAACGGTTTCGGGATTTACCACCACCGGCGCGTCCATTTTGACCGACGTTGAGGCATTGCCGAAATCGCTTATTTTCTGGCGCAGTTTCACGCACTGGATAGGAGGTATGGGCGTACTCGTGTTTTTGATGGCTATTGTGCAGTTATCGGGCAGCGACAACATATTTTTGATGAAAGCGGAAAGCCCCGGTCCGAACGTCAGCAAGCTTGCACCGAAGGTAAAATCCACCGCAAAAATATTGTATCTTATATATATCTTTTTCACGGTTTCGGAGATTGTTTTTCTCCTCGCCGGAAAAATGGATTTGTTCTCTGCCCTCACCCTCTCGTTCGGCACGGCAGGAACGGGCGGATTTGCAATTCTTAATTCGGGACTTGCAAATTACACGTCGTATCAGCAGATTGTAATAACGGTATTTATGATAATTTTCGGCGTCGATTTTTCGTTTTACTACCTTATTATGATGCGAAAATTCAAAGACGCGTTCAAACTGGAAGAACCGAGGGCGTATCTCGCAATTATTATCGTTTCGGTAACGCTTATCACGGTTAACGTTGCACCGATGTTCCAATCGTTCGGCGAAGCGATAAAACACAGTGCGTTTCAGGTCGGCTCAATCATCACGACAACGGGATACTCCACCGTCGATTTTGACAAATGGCCCGCATTTTCAAAAACGCTCATTGTGATTTTGATGCTTTGCGGTGCGTGCGCAGGAAGCACGGGCGGAGGTATGAAAGTATCGCGCATTATGCTTTTGCTCAAGAGCATTGTTAAAGAAATAAAAATTGCGGCGCATCCGAGAAGTGCAGTAAAAGTTAAAATGAACGGACGCTTTGTCGAACACGAAACAATGCGCGCGGTGAATGTTTATTTCGCGTCGTATATGGTTATCGCGTTTTTGTCGGTTTTGATAATCAGCATTGACAATTTTGATTTTACAACCAACTTCACGGCAGTTGTTTCGGCAATCAGCAACATAGGTCCGGGACTTGCAAAGGTCGGTCCCGCGTGCAATTTTTCGATATACTCGCCCCTTTCAACCACGGTTTTAATATTTGATATGCTTATCGGCAGACTTGAAATATTCCCGATTTTGGTACTGTTTTCGACAAGCACCTGGAAAAAATAATAAACAACCGCCCGAAAATGCGCTTTATAAAAAACCAAGCGAAGGGCGGTGTTTTTTGTGCAAAAAATCGGCAAAAATATGTAACAATTTTACAATAATTCTTTATATTACCGATATTTTATTGACAATTCAATAAATATGTATTATCATAGTAACGTTGTGAATTAGAAAAATAGGAAAGGTATTTGAAAAATGGAGAAAAAACTAACGAAAAAATACGGGCTTTTGACGGCTATTGCTATGGTTGTCGGCATTGTTGTCGGAAGCGGTGTTTTCTTTAAAGCACAGAACATTTTAAACGCCACCGACGGCGATATGCCTCTCGGTATTCTCGCCTGGCTTATCGGCGGTGCAGTTATGATTGTGTGCGCCTACTGTTTTGCAACAATGGCTACAAAATACGAGAAAGTTAACGGTCTTGTAGACTATGCCGAGGCGGCGTGCGGTAAAAAATACGCATATATGACCGGCTGGTTTATGACAATGATTTATTATCCGTGTATAACTTCGGTGCTTGCGTGGCTTTCGGCAAGATACACTCTTGAGGTTTTCGGAATGATGGAACCGACATCGGGAACCTGCCTTGCGCTTGCGGGACTTTATCTTTGCGCAATTTACGCAATGAACGCACTCTCGCCTATTATCGCAGGAAAATTCCAGGTTTCGGCAACGGTAATCAAGCTTATTCCGCTCACTCTTATGGCGGTTGCCGGCACAATTTACGGACTTACCGTAAAGCCCGACGGCGCATCGCAGGCGCTTTTGATACAGAATTTTGCCACTGCAAAAGGCGGCAACACCGACATACTTTTCGGTTCGGTGGTTGCGACGGCATTTGCATATGAAGGCTGGATTGTTGCAACGGCAATAAACGCTGAACTTAAGGACGCGAAGAAAAATCTTCCGCGCGCACTGACACTCGGAACCGCTATTGTAATGTGCGTTTACATTGCTTATTATATCGGCGTTGCCGGCGGTGCAACGGTTGAAACGCTCCGAAACGACGGCGCAACAACAGCGTTTACAAACATTTTCGGTTCGGTATTGGGCACGATTTTAAAAGTGTTTATCGCAATTTCGTGTCTTGGCACGCTTAACGGTCTTATGCTCGGCTGCACAAGAGGAATTTACTCTCTTGCGGCAAGAAACGAAGGTCCGAAACCGAAAGTTTTCTCGGAACTTGACCCGACAACAAATATGCCCACAAACTCGGCAATCGTCGGACTTTTGCTTTGCGCGGCGTGGCTTTTCTACTTCTTTGCGGCAAATCTTGCGTCGCTCTTTGTTGCAAATTACGACGCGTCATCTGCAAACGGATTTATAAAACTTATCGGCACGCTTAACGCTGAAACAAACACAATTTCGGTAAACTGGTTCGGTTTCGACTCATCCGAAATTCCGATTGTTACACTTTATGCAATGTATATTCCGATTTTCTTCAAGATGATGAAATTCAAGGAATTTTCACCGTTCAAGCGCATTGTTATGCCGATTTTCGCAATTATCGGCTCGATATTTATGGTGTTTGCGGCAGTTTATGCTCATAAATGGGGCGTTGCGTTCTACCTTATCGTGTTCGCGGTTATAATGCTCTGGGGCAAAGCGGTAATGAACCCGAAAGAAAACTAAAAAACCAAAAAATTTACGCACCCGAAATTATAAGTTTTCGGGTGCGTTTTTTTGTGATTTAAAAACAGTTTTATCTCTTTGACAAAACGTCCTTTTCGTATTTTTTAATTTCCGAAAGGTAATCGGAATTAACATTTTCGTCGGCAAGATATTTTTCCCAAACATCGCCGAACGGAAGTGTTTTAAGCTCCTCGTTTTTAACCATAAGCGCGGTCAAATCTCCGCTGTCCTGAAGTTCTTTAAGCATTTTGTGAGGTGTCAAAAGTGCATACAAAAGTGCTTTCTGAACATTTCTCATTCCTGTTACCCAAGCAGAAATTCGATTGATTGACGCGTCGAAATAGTCGGTTGCGATAAATACCTTATCGAGCGCGTCTGCGGCAACAATCTCTTTTGCGATTTCTTTCGTTTCGTCGTCAAACAAAACAACGTGGTCACTGTCCCAGCGCACACCGCGCGTGATGTGGAGCGCGATTTTTTCGTTGAACAAAAGCATAGCCGAAATCTTGTCCGACACAACCTCTGTGGGGTGATAGTGACCGTTGTCCATAAGCGGTGTAATGCCGTTTTTGTTGACGTAATTTAAGCAAAATTCCGCCGAACCCACGGTGTACGACTCCATTCCTATGCCGAAAACCTTTGACTCGAGCGTGATATAAACTTTTGTTTTGTCATACGGCACCGACAAAATTTCGTCAAGCGACGCTTTGAAACGTGCACGGGGCGAAAAACGGTCTGCCGGAATGTCTTTGTATCCGTCGGGAATCCAGATGTTCATAACGCACGGAACGCCTGTTTCTTCAGCGAAATACTGCGAAATTTCAACGCATCTTTTGCCGTGCTCAACCCAGAATTTGCGCACATTTTCGTCGGGCGACGAAAGCGTGAGGTTATCTTTTACCATAGCGTGCGAGAAAAACGTGGGGTTAAAATCAATACCCATATTTCTTTCTTTCGCAAACTTCACCCATTTTTCAAAATGTTTGGGTTTAAGTTCATTTCTGTCGGCAAATTCGCCGTCCTCAAAAACCGCATAGCAAGCGTGAAGATTAAGCTTCTTTTTGCCCGGAATAAGGCTCATCGCCTTGTCAATATCCGCCGTAAGCTCGTCAAAAGTGCGCGCTTTGCCCGGATAGTTTCCCGTTGTCTGAATACCGCCCGAAAGGCTTTCCTTTGTGTCAAAACCCACAACATCGTCGCCCTGCCAGCAGTGCATAGACACGGTTACGTTTTTAAGCGTGTCTATCGCCTTTTGCGCGTCAATGCCGTAATTTTTGTAAATTTCAGCCGCGGTGTCAAATCTATTCATTTTCGTGTCCTCCTTAAAAATACAAATTTACACTATAATAATATCATTTGCGCGCAAAAAAATAAAGGACGCTTTTTGTGTTAAAAAGTGTCCTTATTTGCACAAAAATATTTTACTTTCTTCCGCCGTGGATTTCGCGGTATTTTTTCGGAGAAACGTTAAAATTCCGATTGAAAATTCTGTGAAAATAGCTGATGTTGCTGTAACCTACGCGGTTTGAAATATCCGAAACGTTAAGGTCGGTTGTTTCCAAAAGAAAGCACGCCTGCGAGAGTCTTTTTTGCTGAAGAATTTCAGTGTACGTCTTGCCTGTGCGCGATTTTATCTCTTTTGAAAGCCAGTAAAAATCGTAGTGCAAATTCTCGGCAAGCTCAGCAAGAGAGCCGTTTTGATAGTTTTCTTCAACATACGCAAGCACCTTTATAATATCCCCGTCGCTGTGTCCGTGTTCAATGAGCCTGTCTGTGTGATTTAAAAGGTGCAGAAACAAAAGTCCCATTGTCCGGCGGTTGATTTTCCTGACGTTCGGCGTTTTGTTTATCAGCGTCCAGATAAGATTTTCAACAAGATTTTGCACGGGCAGAACGTCCGACACTTCAAAATGCAGAAAGCTTGATTTTTCGCCGTTGCTTTTTAAATGTTCGATTATAAATTGACGCAGAGGAGTGTCCTCATTTCCCAAAATTGCAAGCGGAAGATCGAAAAAATCGGGCAGAATTATGAAATTCACCGCAATATCGTCCTCGGACGCAGGTAAAATCTCCTGACTCGCGTTTTGTCCCAAAAACAACAGTTCGCCCTCGCGCAGTACGATTTTTTTGCCGTTGACAATGTGCGTCGTTTCGCCCTTGCACATATAAATTACCTCAATAAAATCGTGCGAATGTTTCGGGAAATGCACAAAACGCGTGTGCGGACGCACCGTTATAAGCTTGCCCTCCTCCATAAGCTTTTTACTGCTTATAACGCTCGCATTGCCGTTCATATAAAGGTTTTTATCAATTTTTTCACCGTTTAAAATTGCCCGTTCCTCGCCGGTTATCGGAATCAGACGTTTTAAGATTTTTTCGTTTATCATAATTTTCACCAAAATTATAATATCACATTTTTTTAAAAATGTAAAATAAAATCAAAAAAATGTTGAAGATTTTAACAATTTGGTATATAATATATGGAAAGAAAATTTTTAAAGGGGTGTGAAAATGTTTTTTTATACGCTGGAAAAATATTTTTTATGGTTCATTCTGTACGCCGTTGTCGGCTGGGTTTACGAAAGTATTCTCTGCTCGGTTACAAGCAGAAAATTTGTAAACCGCGGATTTTTAAACGGGCCGTACTGCCCTATTTACGGCGCCGGCGCGATTTTGGATATGCTTATTCTGGGAAAGATAACAAATCCGTTTATCCTGTTTTTTGCGAGCGCGCTTCTCACCTGCTCGCTTGAATATGTCACATCATATGCGATGGAGGAAATTTTCCACGCGCGCTGGTGGGATTATTCAAGCTCGAAATTTAACATAAAAGGCAGAGTGTGTCTGCTCGGCGCGCTGGTTTTCGGCTTTTTGTCGGTAATGCTGATTTTGTTTATCCACCCCTTTGTTTTAAGGCATACAAACAATGCACCGCGCCTGATTTTAGGCATAGCGTCAGGTGTGCTTTTTGCAATTTTCACAACCGACTGCATTGTTACCGTTTCCGGCTTTACGAGCTTTAACGCACGTCTTAAAGAATTTTCGGAATATCTCGGCAAGAAGAAAGAAGATGCCGCGGCGGAGTTTGAAAAATTCCGTGCCGAGCATACGTCGCTCAAGCTCAACAGCGCATACGAAATGTTTCTTCTGCGCCTTAACGGTCAGCACAGACGTATGATAAAAGGCTTCCCCAAACTTAAATCCATAAGATATGAGGACGCATTAAACCGTCTGCATACAGACATTCAGACATTTAAAAAACGCAGACTTATAAACAGAGATGTAAAAAGATAAGTATTGTTTTCATTCCTTTTTATCGGTATATTTTTTTGGCGACACGCCGACGGCTTTTTTAAACGTACGCATAAAATTAGCGTAATCGTTAAAACCGCAATCCGCCGCGGTGTCCGATATGCTTTTGCCCGATTTCAAAAGCTTTTTCGCCTCGGAAATTCTTTTCGACGTGATATATTTTATAATTGTCGTTCCGAAAGTTTTTTTGAAAAGCGTGCAGAGATAACTTACCGAAACAAAGGAATATCCGGCAATATCGGCAAGTGTGATTTCTTCGGCATAGTGCTTGTTTATGTATTTCACGGTGTTTATTATAATTTTATTTGTTTGATTTGTCACAATCTCGGTGTCTTTCGCACCGGGATTTTTTTGTGCGAATTTTTCGTTTAAAAATATCAGAAATTCGTTTATTATCCCGTTTTTGATTATCTCGCCGCCGAAATTATGCTTGCATTTTAGCCGTTCTATAAGGCTTTTCACATACAAAAGCCCGTTTTCGTCAAGCGAAATGCGGTTGCCCGATACGGAGTCGCGCGTGTAAAAACAAGCGGACAAATCAGTTAAATCGGTGGAATTGTTATAAATATAATGCGGATGGATTTGAAAAACATAGCGCTCAAAATGCGTCTTGTCGGTAAACGTGATTTTGTGCGGTTCAAACTGGTTTATTATGAAAATATCGCCGTCGTTGACCTCGTAAACGCGATTGTCTATAAGAAAACAACCTCCTCCGCCGAGGCACAAAAGCACCTCACAACACTCGTGGATATGTATTGTGCTTTCCTCAACGCCGACCGTGGAATAAAAAATTCCGTACCCGTTTGTTTCAAGCGAATATTTTATCGCCTCACTGCATTTGTTAAAAATTATATTCATACTTATCACCTGCCGTTTATTTTATCACAATACAAAAAGATTTGCAATAAAAAGAATAAAATTTACAAAGAAATTGCAAAAAATAAGTGATAAAATATAATTGAAAATGAAAAAACGGAGGTGTTTATCATTATTGAGCTTAAAATTATAAATAAGTCGGGCGAAGTTAAATTCAGCGAAAAAGGCGAAAAAATCGACGCGGAATTTAACAGTGCATACCATGAGGGCGACAAAATCGTTATACATCTTAAAGACTGCGAATATCTGGCGGTTAAGCTTGACAAAACACTTTGTGAAAGCATTGTTTTTGTACCGAACAAGATTATGGAATTTACCGTTCCGTACGGACGTTTAAAGGTCGGCTACGACAAGAACGCTTTTTCCGGCGAAACTCACAAAATATCAGTCCGCGAGCCGTCGGAGGACGAAATTTATGCAGAACGCAATATCGCGCTCAACTCCCACGATTTAAGCGGTATGAAAGGTGTATATCCGCACGCGCACGCAAATCTGGTAACACGCAATGAGCCGTGTTTTTTCGAGCGCAACGCAATCGACGGCGTGTGCGAAAACGAAAGCCATGGCAATTTTCCGTATCATTCCTGGGCGGCAGGCGCAAGGGAGGATTTGGAATTTTATCTCGATTTCGGCACAGATGCTGAAATTGAAAAAATTGTGTTTTTCCTCCGCGCGGACTTTCCGCACGACACATACTGGAAAAGCATTGACGTAAAGCTTGACGGCGGTGAAACGTTTACGGCGGAATTTTGCGAAACCGCCGAAGGTCAGGAGCTTGTTTTTGACGAAAGAAAAAAGACAAAATCAATACACCTTACAAACTTCAAACAGGCGGTGTATCCGTTCTCGTGGGCGGCGCTGTCGCAGATTGAGGTGTACGGAAAATATATTAAGGAGGATTTATCTAAAATGGAAATCAGATGCGCGTCAAACCCCAAAGACGTAAAACACTACACAACCGACAGATTGAGAGAGGAATTTCACATTTCGAAACTTTTCACAAAGGATAACATCAGAATGGTTTACAGCCATATCGACAGAATTATCACCGCGGGACTTATGCCTATTTACCACGAATTAAGGCTTGAGGGCGGAAAAGAACTTGCAAGCGACTATTTCCTTGAAAGGCGCGAAATGGGCTGTATAAACATCGGCGGAAAAGGCATTATCGTTGTTGACGGCACGGAGTACGAAATGAATCCGCGTGACGGAATTTACATCGGCAAGGGCAACAAAGAGATTGTTTTCAAATGTGTTGAACCCGAAAATCCGCCGAAATTCTACGTTTCGTCCTGCCCTGCTCACAAAGAATATCCCACAGTTAAAATTGACATAACAAAAGCGAAAAAAGTGCCGTGCGGTTCGGCGGCGGACTGCAACAAGAGAGTTATAAACCAGTACATACACCCCGAAGTTATGCAGTCGTGCCAGCTTGCTATGGGACTTACACAGCTTGAGGAGGGTTCAAACTGGAACACTATGCCGTCGCACACCCACGACAGACGTATGGAGGTTTATCTCTATCTCGATATGGGCGAAAACGACGCAGTATTCCATATGATGGGCGAACCTAACGAAACGCGCCACATCATTATGCACAACGAAGAAGCGGTTATTTCGCCGAGCTGGTCAATTCATTCGGGCGTCGGCACAAGAAATTACTCGTTCATTTGGGCGATGTGCGGTGAAAATCAGGAATTTACCGATATGGACGGCATTGAAACAAGAGATTTGAGATAAAATTTTAAAGGAGAGAAAAAGTATATGTTCAGACTGGACGGAAAAGTTGCGTTCATCACGGGCGCAAGCTACGGGATAGGCTACGCAATCGCAAAAGGTATGGCAGGCGCCGGCGCAAAAATCGTGTTCAACGACATAAACGCCGAGCTTGTGGAAAAAGGTCTTGCGTCGTATAAAGCGGACGGAATTGACGCAAAAGGCTATGTTTGCGATGTTACCGACGAGGACGCGGTTAACAAAACTGTTGCGCAGATTGAAAAGGAAGTCGGCGTTATTGACATTCTTGTGAACAACGCAGGAATTATAAAAAGAATTCCTATGTGCGAAATGAGCGCCGAGGATTTCAGAAAGGTCATCGACGTCGACCTCAACGCGCCGTTTATCGTATCGAAAGCGGTAATCCCGTCGATGATTAAAAAAGGACACGGAAAAATTATAAATATCTGCTCTATGATGTCGGAGCTCGGACGCGAAACCGTTTCGGCATATGCCGCGGCAAAGGGCGGACTTAAAATGCTCACACGAAACATTTGCTCAGAATACGGCGAATACAACATTCAGTGCAACGGCATAGGCCCGGGATACATTGCAACACCGCAAACCGCGCCGCTCCGGGAAAAACAGCCCGACGGTTCGCGCCACCCGTTCGACACGTTTATCTGCTCGAAAACGCCTGCCGGAAGATGGCTTGAAGCGGACGAACTTGCAGGTCCCGCAGTATTTCTGGCGTCGGACGCGTCAAATGCCGTAAACGGTCACATTCTCTATGTTGACGGCGGTATTCTCGCGTATATCGGCAAACAGCCCAAATAATTATCCCCTATTTTTTAAAAGAGCGCCGAAAAATGTGTTTTTGAGGCAATTATGTCTTATCAAGGAACTGTTTTTCGGCGCTTTTTGCATTTTTTTGTCAAAATATGTTGACACAGTAAAAAAAGTATGTTATCATATGGTGGTTAAATTTGATATGACCCGCAGATGTTTCAGGGATGACCGGGAACGTAGGGAACTTCGGAGAAGCTCATTTGATTGAGTGCCGAAGGGGCAAGGCATATATTTGAACGTATGCCGAAACTCTCAGGCAAAAGGACGAAGATACAATGTGTATTTTTATATACCTTTCTTTGAAGTTGCCGTTTGGGTCGGCAGCTTTTTTTATTTTATAAGGAGGTCTGTAAATGGACGCATTAAATGATTTTTTGAGCGCAGTAGACGGATACGTCTGGGGTATTCCGCTTATCGTGCTTATTATGGCGGTCGGTATTATTCTCACTGTCAGAACAGGTCTTGTGCAGGTTTTTCACCTTCCCAGGGCGCTTAAGTATATGTTTAAAAACGAAGATGACGGCAAAGGCGACGTTTCAAGTTTCGGCGCGCTCTGCACCGCACTTTCCGCAACAATCGGAACGGGTAACATCGTAGGTGTTGCAACCGCTATCGCAGGCGGCGGCCCCGGTGCTCTTTTCTGGATGGAATTTATGGCACTTTTGGGTATGGCTACGAAATATGCCGAGGGACTTCTCGCCGTTAAATACCGCGAAATCGACTCGGATGGCAAAGTGCTCGGCGGACCTTTCTATTACATAGAAAAAGGTATGGGCGCGAACTGGAAATGGCTTGCAAAACTCTTTGCAATATTCGGTATGCTGGTTGGTATTCTCGGCATAGGAACTATGACGCAGATTAACGGTATTGCTACCGCGGTGCAGAATTTCTTTGACCCCAACCGTGCAATGGTTGCGTTCACACTCGGCAAAGATGCTTATGCTTGGCCCACGGTTATCGCAGGTGTGCTTGTAACACTCTTTGCGGCGCTTGTTATAATCGGCGGTATCAAGAGAATTTCAAACGTTTCGCAGGTTATCGTTCCGTTTATGGCGGTTATATACTTTGTATGCGGTATTTTGCTTATTGTTTTCAACATCACAAAAATTCCCGCAGCGGTTGTACTTATCGTTAAAAGCGCTTTCTGCCCCAAAGCGGTATTCGGCGCGGCGGCCGGCATCACAATTAAAAGCGCTATGCAAAGCGGTATTGCACGCGGTATCTTCTCGAACGAATCGGGTATCGGTTCCGCTCCTATCGCGGCAGCCGCGGCAAAAACAAAAGAACCCGTACGTCAGGGTCTTGTTTGTATGACAGGTACTTTCTTCGATACAATCATCATCTGCACAATAACAGGTCTTGCAATCGTGCTTACAGGCGCATATCAGCCTGCTATGGACGGAACACTGAAGGGTGTCGAGGTCACAACAATGGCATTCAGCGAAGGACTTCCGTTCAACTCAACAGCAAGCGCATTTTTGCTTATGATAAGCTTGGTGTTCTTCGCGTTTACAACAATTCTCGGCTGGGATTATTATTCCGAAAAATGCTTGCAGTATCTTGTGGGCAACAAAAAAGGAATTATATTGTTTTACAGAATTTTGTATATATTGGCAGTGTTTGTAGGTCCCTACCTCAAAGTTGATTTTGTTTGGACGCTTGCTGACATTGTTAACGGACTTATGGCGTTCCCGAACCTTGTGGCACTGTTCGCATTGAACGGCGTTGTTGCCGCGGAAACAAAATCGTATATTGCAAGAATTAACAGCGGAAGTATAAAAGAATAAATCTAAACATCTCCAAACAAAAAAGTCTTGGTTTCAGCCAAGGCTTTTTTTTGTTATTACTGCGCCTGATATTTTGAATATGCAAATGCAGTTTTTGTAATCAAATTTTAACGTATCTATATGTTAAAATTTTCTTGACTTTAATAACGAAACGTTATATAATTATTATAGGTGTACATATGTTGTAATGTTTTGAGGTGAGATATGAAAAAACCGTTAAAAATCACGCTAATAATCATACTTATTCTGCTTGTCGGAATTTCCGCCGCGGCAATATGGCAGCGCGACAATATCAAGGCGTTTTACCTCGGTATGAAATATTCGTCGCCCGACGAAATTTCGGCGCTTATGGACGATAATGACAAAATTATCGAGGACGCATTAAAGGAATACAACGCCGGCGAAATTGCCGAGCTTGACGAGGAGCAGAAGAAAGAGCTTGAAAGCGGTGCACTTACCGAGCAGGAGGCTATTGATATAGTTCTCGGCAAAAAAGACGGCAAAGGGCAGAGCACAGGCAGTGCAAAAGGTGCAAAAAAAGACGAAACCGACGAAAAAATATCACAGCAGATTGCGAAGATGTACGTATTGAAAGCACAGTACACTTCAGCGCTGGAGGGACTTCGTTCGTCAATAATCGCAGAATACAAAGCATTGCCGAAAGATAAGCACACAACCGCGTCAAAAGAAGCGCTCGGCAAAAAAGCGCTCGGTATGGCGGCAAGTCTTGAATCGTCGTGCGATGCAAACGTAAATGCCGTAATTTCCGAGCTTAAATCAATACTTTCGGCGGCAGGACGTGATATGTCGCTTGTGTCGTCAATTCAAACGGCATACAACAACGAAAAACAGTTAAAAAAAGCATATTATATAAATATGTATGTTAAATAAACGGAGGGGTTCTGATGAAACTTTTTAAGAAAACAGTGTCGCTTATAACGGTACTTGCCGTTGTTTTTACAATGTTTACGGCAAATGTTTTTGCGGCAAAGGCAAGCGATTTTGCCGATTTCCCGACCGACTGGTCGGCAGAGGCTATGAAAGCCGCGGTTGACAACGGTCTTATTTTCGGAAGAAACAATAATGAAATTGTTCCGTACGGATTTTTGACAAGAGCCGAAATGGCGGCAATTATCAACCGCGCGTTCGGTGCGGATAAAACCGCTCCCATTTCGCAGTATGAGGACGTTTCTCCCTCGGACTGGTTTTACACCGAAATGGGCAAAGCAGTAAGAATGCAGACATTCAACGGCATTTCGGATACCGAAATGGCACCTGACGCGTGCATAACAAGACAGGAAGCGTTCACGGTTATTGCGCGTGCAATGGTAATTTCAAACTACGATTACTCCATTCTCGATAAATTCACCGACAAATCCGACATTGCGGACTGGGCGCTCCCCTATTTGACCGCTATGACTGCAAACGGATATGTAAACGGCAACGAAATGGGCGAAATCAAACCGCTCGACTACATAACAAGAGCAGAGTTTGCTCAAATGATGCACAATATGTTTAAAACATATTTCTCAACAGGCGGTTTCAGATCGGGACTCACACTTGACGGAAACGTTATGATTAACACCGAAGCGGTCAGCCTTACAAACGTTGTAATTAACGGCGATTTGGTTATCGGCGACGGTGCAAACGAAACACAGGTTATTCTCACAAACGTTGCAATAAACGGACGTTTGCTCGTAAGGGGCGCAAGCTACGTTCGTCTTAACGGTACAACGGTTGAGGGCGCACTTGTTGTAAACAACCTCAACAATGTTGTATATTTTGACAACTTCCGCACAGAAGGTGTATTTGACCACATTGTTGAAAACACCGCGGCAAAATATAAAGAGGGTACATTCTCTGTTTCGACAAACACCGGTTCGTCGTCATCTTCGAGCAAAAAGAGCGCAGCATACACGGTTGAACGCTATATGCAAAATCTTGATAAAACATACAAACTCGCATCGACAGACGAATTTTCGGGTATCGTAGGCGCACAGGTAAGCGCCGATACGCCTAAATACACAGGCTACACGCTCAACACCTCAAAAAGTAAGGTTTCGGGCACGGTTGTATCGGACGGTTCGCTGGTTTTACAGCTCTGCTACGACCTTGAAGCAAAGGTTGTAACCTTTGACTATCCCGACGGCGTTGTATTCGACGGCGAAAAAACAGACAGCTACGAGGCGCTTTACGGCGAAACCCTTAAACTTCCCGCAAACGTGAGAAAAGAAGAAGGCGGAATAATTTACGCGGTTGACTACTGGCTCAACTCGGAAACGGGCGAGAAAATCTATCCTACAGACGAAGTAAAAGTAACCGATCATATCACTCTTACTCCCGTATTTACAGAGGGTTGTCTTATTACATTTGACGACGACGGCAATATTGTTGCCAAAATCGCGGTTAAGAAAGGCACAAAAATTTCGGATTCGATAAAAGCAATGCCTGAGGTTTATTTTGACGGTTACTGGGAAGCTCCGTATTCCGTATGGGACGGCAAATCGTATCTCCACAAAATTGCGCAGGACTATTGGTATGACAAAGTAGCTGATGTTAAATACACTCTTGACACCGTTGCAAACGCAGATGTTACTTTGTATCCTGCGTGGGCGCTCGTTTCGCTTAACGTAATCGACACAACGCTCGGCAAAAACGGCACAGCATCGGTAGAATACAACTCCGATATGCGCTATGCCGACACGGTTAAGGACTTTATCTTCCGAAACAAAAGCTTTATCGAACTTACAGCATTTGATGATATTAAAAACAAATATCTCGACAAGCTTAAAGCAAACGGCCTTTTGGACGATGCCAAAAACATTTTGAAATATAAGAGCACGCTGACATATACACAGATCTTCGGCGAAGACTTTTTAAGAGAACTTATGCATAGCAACGTTCCCGACGGCGCTGATGCGGACGAATTTGTAAACGCTATTATCGATGAAATGTCTACAACTTCGGCAATCACCGCAACACCCGAAAGAATACCTGTTATCAAAGCTTTGAGTGAAAAGGTAAACAAACTCGAATACAAAGATGTTTCCGACAAAGTTCCGGCAAACTACAAACAGTACCTCTCGCTTGAAGATCAGGAAGACATTTTCTGGAGCGCAAAGGTTGCAACACTCGCACAGCTCCAAACTATTATACTCGCCGGCACAGGCACGGTAGACTGCAAAATTACTTTGAGTATAAATCCCGTTTCGGCGGTTATAATTCCTATGTATGACAGTCTTATCGACAAATACGAAAACACCGCAAACAAGGTTTGGAACGTAAGCGAAAACTACAAAAAACTTATGGAACTTATCTCTCCCGAAAACCTTTTGAACGGCACAAAATCGGAAGAAACAGAAAAAGTTTTGTCGGGTTACAGTCTTAAATCCGCAGACGAATATTACGAAATTCTCAAAGAAGCGGTTGTTCTCTTGGACTATGCAGACGCCGACTTTATGGACGCTGTTGACAACGGCACAATCACAAGAGCGCAGTACGAAGCGTTTGCCGAGATTATGCCCAATCACATCATCTCCTACCTCGACTTGGCAAACAGCCTCGGAAACAGATTTTTCGGTTCGGCATTCAGCGGTGTAACGGCTGAAATGGTTAACAGAAGATTTGCATATCTTACAAACCTGTGCGATATGTACGATTACACAACCGATGAAATGTTCAGCTTTGAGGCAGGTTCCGACACTGCGGACACATATACAATTAACTTCGGTGCACTTAAATTTACATTCAAAAGAAGCGAAGTAAGATACTAAAAAACATCAACGGGCGGACGGAAATCTTTTCCGTCCGCCTGTGTGACATTATGGGATATTTTCTCTCATAATGCACACCGGGAAAGGAATTTTTATGAAAAAATTTACATCATTTATCATTTTAACGGCGTTTATCGTGTCATTATTCGCGTTTCCGCCCGTTCTTGCGGCAGATTCGTATTTTACCGATATTGCGCCAAACACAACCTTGTGCGACGCGGTAAACAAGCTTTTCACCGCAAAAATCATTCTCGGCTACGGTGATTTGACGTTTCGTCCGAACAATCCCATCACCCGTGCGGAACTTTGCAAAATCGTAAATATGGTGTTCGGCTACACCGAAAAAGACCAAAACACATTTACGGACGTTTCGCAAAACGACTGGTATTACGACTATGTTCTCACAGCGAAAAAGGCAGGCTATATAAAAGGTTTTGAGGACTCGACTTTCCGCGGTGACGACTATTTGTCGCGCGAGCAGTTCTGCGCCATTTTAAACCGCACCGCAAAGCCGTTTGAGCTTCCGTTTGACAAGCAGATTACAGATGAAATATCCGACTGGGCAAAAGACGACGTTTACAAAATCGTGTCAAATTATCTTATGCCTCTCGAGGCGAACAACACATTCCGCGCAACGCAGAATATAACGCGCGCCGAGGTTTCGCTCGTGCTTGCAAAATTTGTTGCGGATACTCCCGTAACGCCGACAGAGCCGACAACCCCCGTAATCCCGTCAACAGGCGGTAACACAGGCGGTTCGTCGGGCGGAGGAAACAAAGGCAATTCGGGCGGTAATTCAGGAAGTAATTCAGGAGGTAAAAATGACGACACCAAACCCGATTACACGAACGAGCAGATTGTTGACACATTAAAATCACTCATAAGCCAGCTTGGAAATATCCGCTTTACCGCAGACGAAAATAAGGTTATAACCGAGATTAAAACGGCGGTTAACCTTGCAATCGAGAGCGGTGAAAAAGGCACGGAAATCACACGTGAATACGTTAAAACGACGTATAAAGATTATATCGACAAGGCGCGTTCTTACAAAAGCGAAATGGGCGAGGACGCATTTTCTGAGCTTAAAGCAAAGCTTGTGCGTGAGCTTGACACGCAGACGGTAAACATTTTAAACGACTATTTTATATCGGAAAATTAAGTTAAAACTAAAATTTAAAAGACCTCATCATTTAAATGATGAGGTCTTTTTCTGCCTTAAATCTATAAGCTTTATCTGTAAACAAAAAATCCGTTTCCGACAATCTGCTGTGACTCCGAAAAAATTATAAACGCGTCGGGGTCGATTTTTATAATTTTGTCCTGAAAAGCCGTAATCTCATTTTCTTTGAGCGCGCATACAAGCATTTTTTTGTTGTCACCCGTGTATGCCCCTACAACGTCAACCGCCGTTACACCGCGCGGTGAGGTAGAAATAAGCTTTTGCGATATTTCGCCGCCCTTGTCGGTTATGACGAACGCAAGCTTCGAAATGTTTAGCTTTCGGATAAAATAGTCAACCGAGAAAGTCGAAACAAACACCGTAATAACACCGTATAAACACAGGTCAATCTGCCTGAATACCAAAAGTGATATTACAATCACACAGCCGTCGCACAAAAGCAAAAGCTTGCCTATGGGAAGATACGGAAATTTGTACTGAATAAGTCTGCCTGCAATATCGGTACCGCCGGTTGTTGCGCCCGACGTGAGCGCAAGACCTATACCGAACCCGTAAAGTATACCGCCGAAAATGACGGCAAGAATGGGATTACCGGTAAGAGGCGGAAGATACGAGCAAAGCTGTATAAATATCGAAAATATGCCTGCACCGTAAACGGTCTTAAGCACAAATTTTCCGCCTAGAACCCTGAAACCGAAAAGCAGTAAAACGACGTTGAGCACGGCGTTTGAGAGCGCCGCCGGAAATCCGAACGCATAATAAAGCACCGTCGATAAACCCGACACACCGCCGTTTACAATTTTATTCGGCAAAAGAATACAGCTGACGGCATAGCCCGCCAAAATGCACCCTATAAATGTTAAAACTAAACTTTTGGTATTTTTCTTCAAATTTCTTCACCTTGATTTACTAAAACTTTAATCTACATCTTCGTCAATCGGTCTTAATGTGCCGAAGCCTGCGTATTTAACGCACATCTGACCTGCATCGGTGAGCATAAAGTCAGCCATTTTTTTAGCCCTTTCCTCGCCTTTCGAGCCTTTGATGTATGCAATGTACGTATTGTTTGAAAGCGGATATGTTCCGTCCGCAATGGTTTCGTCGGTCGGATATACACCGTCAATCGCCAAAAGTTTGAGCGTTTTCGACGTGTCATAGAACATATCCATATTGTTAAAATAGTAGTAAATGCTGTAGCCGAGCGCATATCCGGCAGGGTCGGTTGTAATCGCGCCCTGAACGTCGGTAAGTACATTTGACATAGAAACAGACGTTGTTTCGTTTCTTATTTTCTCGTTGATTTCCTTGCCGTTCAGGAAATGTCTTTCCATCTGCGCGTGGCTTCCGCTGTCGTTGTTACGGCAGTAGGGATACAAAAGCGCGTCGGGACCGCCTATTTCGTTCCAGTTTGTATATTTGTTGTCAACATAAATATTTGTAATCTGCTCGCTTGTAAGGTTTTCCGCGCTGTTTTCAATGTTTGTAAAGAAAACCATAGCGTCGTATGCAATGGGCACAAGCTCAATTTCAACGCCGTTTTCTTTTGCAAGTTCAAGAACGTCGCTTGCAGGGTAAACCGACGCAAAAATCATATCAACATCGCCGTTTATAAGTCTTTCGTAAGACGCGTGGCTCTTTGAATGTTTTTGAGGCATCTGCGGGTGCATATAACCGTTCGAGAAAAGGTTTTGATAAACCGCCTCGGTAAACGGATATGTAGATGTAGAACCGTCGATTGTCGGCATTTCTTTGTCAAAGCCGTACTGCACCGCAAGGCTTGACGGATAAACCTGATAATTTTCCTGAATGCGGGCAAGCACCACCGACACTTCAAAACGTGTTATATTCTGCGACGGTCTGTAAAACATAATGCTTATCGGCACACCCTCCGCGTCAAGCTCGGTGCCGTCCTCATAATCAACCGGAACATTATATCCCAATGTGTGATATGCAGGGATTGCCCAATCCGAAACCTTGTCTAAATCCTCCGCAACAACACTTCTGTAGTCTGCAAAATTTTCTTTTGTAACGCTTTTATCTTCGCTTCTCAATCCTGCAAGATATGTTGCTCTTGCCGCGATTGCAACAAACTCTTCACGCGAAATACTCCTTTCGGGTGAAAACTTTGTTTCGGAGTCGCCGTTTACAATTCCGTATTTGTTTGCCGACGCAACAACATCACAGAACCAGTCGTCTTTTTTAACGTCGTCAAACTTGCTTTCTGCACCGTCAACCGCCGGAAGTCCCAAAAATCTCATAACCATAGCAGTTGCCTCGGCGCGCGTGATTTCGCTTAACGGATTTGCTTTGCCCTCGTTGTCGCCGTTTACAACACCGCTGATTGAAAGCTTTTTCATATAATAAAAATCAAACGAATGTTCGTCGTTGTAGTCGGTAAACACTGCTTCGTCACCGATAAATACTTCAATCACTCTGTTTGCATCGAATTTCGGAACGGTTGCGAACATTTTGCCGTCATAATACATCGACAGCGGAATAGGTGTTTTGTCGTCCGAAAAACGCGCGCAAAGACGTGAATATTTTTCATAGCTTTTGCCGAAAAGTTCTTCGCCCCCGGGATAGTCGACGCTCACAACTGTGAACATACCGCCGTTGTCCGTGTTTTCCGTTTCGGCATAGCACGCAAAGCACGTAAACAGTACCGAAAGCATAAGCACAAACGATAAAATTCTTTTTGTTCTTTTCATAAAAATCCCCTCTCCCAAAACTATATATTTTGTTCTAATATCATAGCATATAAAGAGGGGAAAATCAACAACATTTTTATTAAAAAAATATAACAATTTTATGACATAATTTTACAGCACAATTCCGTCCTTGAAGATTGAAATTTCACTGCAGCCGTTTATCTCGTTTTTGGTCTGTTTGCCCGATGCGGTTTCGATTATAAAATCAAAAAATTCATCGGTAAGGCTTTGCATATCCGCCCCGCCAATAAGCGGTGACGCGTCAAAGTCTATCCAGTTTTTCTTTCTCTCGGCAAGGCTTTTGTTTGTCGCGGTTTTAACCGTCGGAACAGGCGCGCCGACAGGGGTTCCTCTGCCTGTAGTAAAAAGTATCATATGCACGCCCGCCGCGGTTAAATTCGTTACGGCAACAATATCATTTCCCGGGCCGTTCAAAAGCGACAGCCCGTTTTTTGTAACAACGCCGCCATAATCAAGAACATCGGCAATCTCTCCCATTCCGCCCTTCTGCACACAGCCGAGCGATTTTTCCTCCAGCGTTGTTATTCCGCCTGCCTTGTTGCCGGGCGACGGATTTTCGTATATAACCTGATTATGGCGTTTGAAGTAATCTTTAAAATTATTTATAAGAAGTACGGTTTTGTCAAATAACTCTTTCGTAGGACATCTTTTCATAAGAAGTGTTTCCGCTCCGAACATTTCGGGAACTTCGGTAAGAACGCACGCACCGCCGTACGAAATCACCTTGTCGGACAAGCTTCCCACAAGCGGATTTGCACTGATACCGCTGTAACCGTCGCTGCCGCCGCATTTTAAGCCTATTTTAAGCTTTGATACGGGTACAGGCTCACGCTTAAACGTATCGGCATATTTTTTAAGCTCGCCGATAAGCTTAACACCCTCGTCTGCTTCGTCGTCAAAATCCTGCGCGTTTAAAAATTTAACACGGTTTTCGTCATATTCGCCGAGCACCTTTTTAAACTCGGCAATATTGTTATTTTCACAGCCGAGTCCGAGCACCAAAACACCGCCCGCGTTGGGGTGATTTACCAAGCCTTTTAAAATAAGCTGTGTAGTTTTCTGGTCTCCCCCGAGCTGGGAACAGCCGAACGGGTGCTCAAAATATTTTGCGCCCGTAAGTTCGGAAAGCCTTTTTGCAATCTTGTTTACGCACCCTACCGTGTTCACAATCCATATGTCGTTTCGTATTCCGACATCGCCGTTTTGGCGCACATAGCCCATAAACGTTTTATCGGTGCAAACGCGCACTTTGAACTTGCTTACCGAATTGAGCGCGATTGACGAGCACATATGTCTGATATACGGATTTTGGAAACGTTCAAAAACGTCGTCGGCATAGTCTGTAAGCTCATCTTTCGGAAAATCGAGCGTCGGAATAATTTCGTCGTAAACGCATTTTTTAACGAAAGCGCTCATTTTTTCGTCTTTCATACAGTCGCCCACCGTTTCAATTCCCGAAAGCAGAGCATACGGTATCATCGACGTGTGCGCGCCGTTTAAAATGCGCACCTTTCTCGTGCGGTAACGCTCGAGATTGTCGGTCACAATTATGTTAAGGCCGGTTTTGTCAAACGGAAATTCCTTTGTGATTTCTTTGGGGCCTTCAATAACCCACAAATGGAAAATTTCGCTTGTGTTCACCATATTGTCCTCATATCCGAGGTCGATTTTTTCGCCGCGCGGACAGCCCGTTACAATGCGGTCTACAAGCGTGTTGCAGAATACGTTTTTCTCGTTAATCCAGTTTATAAAATCATCGCCGTAATTCCATTTTTCAGCATAATCAAGTATGTATTTTTTAAGCGTTGCGCCGTTTTTGTCAATAAGCTCGCACGGAAGAAAAATAAATCCGTCAAGTGATAAATCAAATCTCTTTTTGAGCAAAAGCGTCACCTTTGAGGGGAACGTCACGTTCGGTGCATTTTCTGGCAAATCCGCGTCATTATACGCAATTCCCGACTCGGTTGTGTTCGACACAACAAATCTGAACGACTCATTTTCGGCAAGCTTTAAAAATTCGTTGAAATCCTTGTACGGCTCAACAGTACGCGAAATAACGTCGATAATCTTCTTTTCGACCGTCGGAACACCGTTTTTTATACCGCGCATAATGTGTGTGTAAACGCAGTTTTGCTCCTCCAATTTTTCGCACATTCCCTTTTCTATCGGCTGAACAACAACGACACCCGCGTTAAAATCCGTCTTTTCGTCGGTTTCCTGGATTATTCAGTCAACAAATCCGCGCAAAAAACCGCCCTCGCCGAACTGTATCACCTTTTCGCATCTTTTAACCTTTTCAAACATATATAAAACCTCCGCAAACGTCAAATTATACAAAAATTATAAAACAACATTTTATGTTTTTCATTTATAATATTGCTATTATCACAAAATTTCTTGAATATATTGTTTTTTGCAAAAATTTGTGATAGAATGTCTTCAAAGGTGATAATTATGGACGGATATACATATAAAAATGAAAGATTTTCACATCACAGAATAAAAAACAAACGCAAATTCACAGGTATTCACTATCACGACGAATACGAACTTTACTATCTTATAAACGGCGAAACGAAATATTTTATCGGCGACGAGATTTTCAGCGTGAAAAAGGACAACTTTGTGTTTGTTCCAAAGGGTATGTTTCACAAAACCGACAGCGAAACGTGTCTGCACAACGAGCGGATTTTGGTTTGCTTTGACGATACGCTTTTTAACGACGAAAACCGATACATTGTGAAAGAGCTTTGCAAAACAAAGGTTATGAGCGTGCCCGAAAGCAAGCTTAACGAAATGTCGGCGATTTTGCACAATCTCGAAAACGAGTCGGAGAAAAAGGACGAATATTCCGATTTTTTATTTAACCTCTACACGCTTGAGCTTTTGACGCTTTTGTGCCGATACAGGCGCAAACCGAAAACGGAAATCGAGGGTGCGGAAAAGCTTATTCACGATATTTCGGAATACATCAGCCAAAACTACGACAAGCCGATTACGCTGTCGCTCCTCGGGAATATTTTTTCGGTGAGCGAAAGCCATCTATGCCGAAAATTCAAGGATATTTCGGGCATAGGAATTAACGAATACATAACGTATGTGCGCATTTTGAATGCGGAAAAGCTTTTGAAAAGCGGAAAATATTCTATTACCGACACCGCATTAAGGTGCGGATTTAACGACTCAAACTATTTTTCGACGGTGTTTAAAAAGGCAAAAGGCATAACACCGCTTAAATTTGCAAAAAGTGCGAAAAAATAAATAACCCCCTGTATAGATAAAACCCTGTTTTTTAAATTCAAAACAAGGTTTTAAAACTTTCCGATAAATTTTATTATGCGGATTTTTTATTTTTCTAAAAAATTCTTACTTTTCAAAAACTGTGATTTCGGGCGCTTTCAAAATTCCCGTATTTCGTACCTTGTATTCCTCGCACCACCAGTCACCTTTCGCACGGTAGGTGGCAGGCGTGCAGAGGTCGGCGTTTTCCTGTGCTCTGTGGAGCGGTCCGAAGGTGTTGTAACGAGTGCCGAAAAGCTCAAATTCAACGGTATGTTTTCCGCTTTTTACATTTTTGACATAAACGCCGTACGGCGCAAAAGTCGTGTTTCCGACGTATTCGCCGTCAAATTTAACTTTAACCAGCGCACCGCGGTATTTGTGCGCGCGTATTTCAAGGTCACACTCGGGGGTGTCAATCTCGGTTTTATAAGTGAGATTTCCGCCGTAAAACGGGAGAGTTTGATTTGTTACCGTGTCAAAGAAAATTTTCTCGGCACGTTTCACGATTTTTATATCCGCGCCGTGAAGTTCAACGCCGAAATCACCCAGAATATAGCACGCCTCAAGATTTGTTTTCGTTCTGTAATCAAGCTCGATTTCAATGATATTTGTGCCCTTTTTAATTTTGCCGAGTTTATATTTTTTAATGTCGCGGTCGGTGAAATATCCGCACTCGGTCATATCAATCTGCTCACCGTTAAATGCGATTTTTCCCTTTTCCTCGGTCGCAAACCAAACGTCGCCGGTGTCAATTTTGCTTTCAAATTTGTGAACAAGCTTAACATTATACGTTCTTCCGTCAAACTTTTTCGTCCAGGGCTGTGCGTACCTTCCGCCTCGCACCGGCTCGCCGATAAGCGTTCTTATTTTGTCGTCAACGCGCAGAATTTCAGTGTTTTCCGCAGCCTTTTCGCCGTCTAAATACGCATCGAATTTGTCCGCAATATAAATGTTCGGCTCGGCAAGAGTGTAATCAACCGCGTCGGTTAAGCTGAACAAATAAAGCTTATTTTGCGGTTTTGCAACGTTATCTTTTATGCTCGGCGCGTCGGTTTTTTCGTATCTTAAAAGCAAACTGTCGCTTGCATTAAGCACATAATTACATATCGTTTTGCCGTTTTTATATTCAAACGGAACGTCTGAAATTTCGCCGTTTAATGTGTTGTAAACTTTTACGCTGTATTCGCCGTTTACGGTGATTTTAAGATTTTTTGCAAAGCAAAAATCATAGTCGTGCTTTGCGCCGTGCGCTATAAACAGCCATTTCCCGTTATTATCCGCACGGAGATTGTATATGTAAAAATTATCAAACGTTGTGTTTTCCGTTTTATATTCTCCCGACGGCAGAATATCGAAAATATCAATTTTAACCTCGCGCACATCTTCAAGAGCAGGAATAATTCCGCACTCGTCAAATGTGACATTTTCACATTCTGCAAGTTTTTCTTTCACATCGGCGCAATATGTGCCGTCAATATATTCGGGCGTTCTGCCTGCAACTATCACCTTGCCGTCCGACGAAAATTTCTGCAAAATTTCAAGCGTACTTTTGCGCAGACTGTGGATATTCGGCAGAATAACCGCGCTGTATTCCATTTCGCCGACCTTGAAATTTTTGCCGTTTTCCCTGTAAAGTTTCGGCAGTTCCGCCTCGCAAATAAAGTCAAAATCAATGTTGTTTTTGAGCAGAATATTTGTAATTTTAAGAAAATCCGCGTCGATTTCATCGCGCGCAAGAAGTGTTTTGGTGTCGGGTCCGCAGTTCACCCAGTAGCTTTCAGCGGGGTGGACAACGCCGACGCGGACAATCGGTTTTCCACGTGTCAGTGCGGTGTTGAGCCGTGCAAAGTGATTTTCGATAAGCGGATATTCCTCATACCACGGCGACTGATAATTTATCGACGCAGGGTAATCACGCTTGCCCTCACCGCGCATCGAAAGAAATGCCAAGTGCGGAACGCGGAACGTCACGCCCAGGGCCGCCTGCCAGTCACCCTGAAATTTGTGGTGGCGGAAATCAAAATCCCAGCTTGTGACGCCGTAAAGCTCGGACATCATACCCTCTCTGCCGTATTGATTTTTTGCCGACTGCGCCTGTTTTGCAGTCTGAAACTTAACTCTGTCGCCCAAAAGGTCAATGCCCGGAATGGTGAACGAACGGTAGAAACGCATTGTTTCGGCAGTTGCGCGCGCCTGAATACCAATTCCGTCCTCCTGCATCAAATGTCCCGTAAACGCAATGCCGAGCTCATCGCATTTCGCTTTGTACCGGTCTGCAAATGCGCTCACAAAAAGCTCACTGCGCACATCAAAATAATCGTAGCGCACCTTATAATTTTTATCGCGGTTTTGATAGAAAAACTCGGGCAGACGGTCGAGAATGTCATATCCGCGCATCTTTTTAAATTCGTCCTCAAAATGCGTGCTCCACGAAACGAACAGATTTTTCTCGCTTTCCTCATTTTCAAGCGAAAAATTCGTATATAATTTCGCGTCAACTCCGCTCCACGACGGCGCACTGCACGGCTCGTCGGTGAATATCGACGGTACAGTTTTGCCGAATTCGTCCCCTACCTTGTTTTTGTATGCAGGGAGCGTTATGTCAAAGAATTTTTTCATCGCCTCTTTGTCCATTGAGTCAACAGCCGACTGATTGTTGAACCACTCGGTTTCGGCGGTGAAAAATACATAAAAATATCGTTTCATATTTTTTGCCGTGTCGTCTTTGCCTATTTTTTTGTAGCATTCAAGGTATCCGTCATCGTCAAGCTTTATGTCGTATGCCGAAAGAAAATACGGCTTTGCCTTATCGAGCGCCTCGTTTTTTTCATAAATTTCATCGGGAAGATTTTTAGAAAACGACGCTATTTTTCTGCGGAATTTTTTTGTTTTTGTGACAAATCCGCCTGCCGTGCCCGACGGCCATCTGTCCTCATCGTAGAGATACGCCCTCATTCCGTTTTCTTTCGCCTTGTCGGTGCAGGCACGTACCATATCCATAAACCGGCCGCCGAGATACTCACTCTCCAAGCCGACGCGCGCGTGCATATGAAATCCGCCGAAGCCCATTTTCTTAAATCCGTCAATCTGACGCATCATTTCGTCCTTTTCAAGCGTTGTGTTCCACGCCCAGAACGGTGCACCGCGGTATTCGCTTGTCGGATTTTCAAAAAGTTTATCTGTAAGTTCTTTTTCATCTTTTTTGCTGTAAAACATAAAAAAACACCCTCCTTTAATGCCATTATACAAGTGTATTTGACAAATAAAAAGGTGGTGTTTTTTTAATTTATAGGGTGTTTTTTAATCTCTTTCTGTATTCGGACGGCGTTGTGCTGAAATTCTTCTTAAAAAGCAAATTAAAGAATTTAACGTCACGGTAGCCGACACTGCACATAATTTCATAAACCGATTTATCGGTATTCGCCAAAAGACGGCAACTGTGCTCAAGGCGCACCTTTTGCAGGTGATTTACAAAATTTTCGCCTGTTTCGGTTTTGATATTTTTACTCAAATACGGCACCGAATAATTGAGCATTTTCGCAAGCTTATAAAGCGAAATATCCTCGGCATAATGCTTGTCGATATATTCAAAAGCCTTGTCGGACAAGCTTTTTTCGCGCGCTGTGCCGTTTGATTTTATCGCCTTGCGCACGGTAAGAATTATAATTTCAATAAGATAACACCGAAGAATTTCCTCATAACCGTCTTTTTTCTCGTTATATTCGGGAAGCATTTTTTCGTAAATTTTGCCCACACTTCCGTCGTCGTCGCGGTAGATAACCCCCGACGGCGTACATTCGAGCGGTGCATTTCCGAGCTTTATAAGATAGTTCGACATAAGGCTCGGAAACTTTGTCACGCCGAGCATCGAACCGTCCACAAACGACGGCATAAAAAGGCAGTTTATGATATTTGCGTCGCCGTATTTTTTGGTTGAATAACAGTGCTCGTCGCCTATATCTATAAAGAAGTAATCGCCCTTGTCAATCCGCCTTGTTTTGCCGTTTAACGTGTGCAGAATACTCCCCGACACGACATAGACAAACTCAAAAAACTCGTGGCTGTGCATAGAAATATCTTTCTGCTGCATAAACCGTATCGAAATATTTTCTTCCTTTATAACTTTTTGTTTTGAAAGCTTCATAATTCTAATCCAAATTTACCGTCGGCTGATTGTTCGGCGGTGTTGACGGCTGGGGCGGCGGATTTTGTCCGTTTGAACCGCCCGTACCCTGTGAGGGAGGATTTGCTGTCTGTCCTCCGTTCGGAGCGTTCGCGTCGGGAGGAGGCAGTTTTGTGCCGTCGCCCTGCGGTGTATTCTCGGTGTTTTCGCCCTCGGTATTTTCGTCGGTTTTCTTATGATGGTCGGTTGACGGATTGCAGTAAACAGTCGGCGCACTGCCCTTGCTGAAATATTCGTAATAAACCTCGCACTCGCCCGTCGCAAGCTTACGGCTTTGCGTGCAAAGCGCGGTTGCGGACGACTTCGACGGTTTGTCAAACGTTTTCGGGTCAAGACCTTTATGGACTTTATCCATTACCGCTTTCCAAAGTTTAAGCGCAGGGTTTCCCGAAACGACAATTTTCTGCGGAACGTCATATCCGAACCACACAACACCGCAGTAATACGGCGTAAATGCCGCAAACCATCTGTCGGAGTCTTTATCGGTTGTACCGGTTTTTCCGGCGGTGTCCATACCCGAAATTTTCGAGCCGCCGCCAGTGCCGTTTTCAACCGCGTTTTTCAAAAGATTTCGCATTGTATATGCCGAATTTTCGGAAAATACAACGTTTGACGAATTGCTCGCCTCCAAAATAATCTTGCCCGTCGAGTCGGTGACCTTTGTATAGGTTTTCGGTTTGTTGTAAACGCCCTTGTTGGGGAATACCGAATATGCCGCCGCCATTTCGTAAACCGTGACACCGCGCGTCATACCGCCGAGCGCAAGCGCCGCAAGATTTCGGTCGTTTTCGTCAAGTGTGGTAAAGTGCATTTTCTGCGTTAAATATTCATACGACCTGTCAACGCCCACCATCTGCAAAATGTTTATGGCAGGTATATTCTGCGACTTTTGAAGCGCGCGCATAACCGTCATAGAACCCTCAAAAGTACCGTCGTAATTCTTCGGAGTCCAGCCGTTTATGTTAATAGGCTCGTCTTTTATAACGGTATACTGCGTAACCTTGCCTGTGTCAATTCCTGGTCCGTAAACCGAAAGCGGTTTGATTGACGAACCGGGCTGACGCGGTGACTGCGTGGCGCGGTTTAACACCATACTTCCGCTTTTTTTGCCCCGTCCGCCGACAATGCCTTTAACCTCGCCCGTGTACGGGTCGGTTATAACCATAGCCGACTCGGGTTTGACATCTCCCGACGTTTTCGGAAAACTTGCTTCATTCTCAAAAACTTCTTCCATAGCTTTCTGCACTTTTGCGTCAACGGTGGAATAAATTTTAAGTCCTCCGCCGTAAACCATCTGCGTTGCAATGGATTTGTTGTAGCCTGCTTTTTCGGTTAAATCGGTTATAACGTCGTTTATAACCTTTTCAACAAAATATGAATTCTGTGTGTTTGTGGTGTCAACATTGTTTTCGGTGAACACCAATTCTTCGTCGTACGCCTCGTCGTGCTCAACATCGGTTATAAAACCGAGCTCTTCCATTTTGTCCAGCACAAGGTGCTGTTTCTTTTTGTTTTCTTCGGGATTTCCGAGCGGTTCGTAAAGCGTGGGATACTGCGTAATTCCAGCGATTGACGCACATTCGGCAAGGTCAAGTTCTTTTATGCTTTTGCCGAAATATTTGTTCGACGCGGTTTCAACGCCGTAGCATCCCTGACCGAAGTAAACCGTATTGAGATAAAGCTCCAAAATTTCCGATTTATCAAGCGTTTTTTCAAGCTCAAGCGCTCTGAAAATCTCGCGGATTTTTCGCGCCTTTGTGCGCTCTCTGTCGCCCGTGATGTTTTTTACAAGCTGTTGGGTAAGCGTACTTCCGCCGTAGCCCGAACCGCCCGTAAACTCGCCCCAAACCGCGCCGAGTGTACGTTTTACGTCAACGCCCTTATGCTTATAAAATCGCTCGTCCTCAATGGCGACAATAGCGTTCTGCATTTCCTGCGGAATGTCGTCGATACTCACCCACACGCGGTTTTCGCTGGCTATAATCTGCTCGTAAACCTCGTCTTTTCCGTCTGCACTGGTAGAATACACTGTTGTATTGATTTTAAGCGTAATATTTTTTACGGTGTCGACCATACCGAAGTCGACGCCCGTTGTAAGCCAAATTACAAAAATACAAATCAGCATAACCGCAATGGTGGCAAGCGTGATAAATGTCGTTTTTAAAATCTTTTTAGACTTGCCGCTTTTGTTTTTCTGTTTCATTTTTGCACCTCCGCTTAAGTTTCTGCGCTTGATTTTTCAAGGCAAAAACAAAAAAATTGCGTTTATTTTGCGTTTTTATGAATACTCTATTTAATTTTAGCACAAAATAATTAAAAAAAAGTTACAAATTTTTTTAAAATTGATAAATTTTATACTTGACATTTGGTTTTGTTTGTTATATAATACCATTTGTAGCGCATTGGGATATAGCCAAGTTGGTAAGGCATCGGATTCTGATTCCGACATTTCGTAGGTTCGAGTCCTGCTATCCCAGCCACGTCCGGACAAGCTTTGCTTGTTCCGATTTTTTATTTCATAAAAAATCAGTCACCCGCTCCGCTGTCCCTCCTTTTCCGAAAAAATGCTCGCTCGGTTCGCCTATTCGCTTGCAAGCGCGCTCATTTACGGCTCACAGTCGCTACCACCTTTTTTCGGGATGTTCTACATCGGCAAATATAAATTTGGTTAGCTTTGTTATTTTCGGACAAGCTTTGCTTGTTCCGATTTTTTATTTCATAAAAAATCAGTCACCCGCTCCGCTGTCCCTCCTTTTCCGAAAAAATGCTCGCTCGGTTCGCCTATTCGCTTGCAAGCGCGCTCATTTACGGCTCACAGTCGCTACC